>NZ_JAOQJO010000012.1:0-58952 GCF_025567015.1 Waltera acetigignens
CAAGAGCTCGTTCGTTCGTTGCTGTTGTTCTCAGCGGCAACTCTGATATCTTATCATAACCGCTTTCGTTTGTCAACAACTTTTTTGAAATCTTTTTTCGTCTTGGAAAACTTTGTTTTCCGTGACAGGTATTTATGTTAACATATCTGTCAGACTTTGTCAACAACTTTTTTTGAAATCTTTTCAAGTTTCTTTCGAGCTGTTGTGTTGTCTCGGTGCTGCCTCAACAACGAATCTGAGTATATCATCCCCCACTGTACTTGTCAACACTATTTTTCGAATTTTTTGCACAAATTATCCCCTGCTACGTCAATTCCGCATAAACAGGGGATTTTTGCCATGTTTCTATTCTGTTTTTTACTATTTTATAAAGAACGGAAGCTTTTGTCCGAGCTGTTCCACCAGATATGCCAGATAGTTATTTTCATACAAACATGTAAGTATTCTGCTGTCTCTGGTATAATCTACGATCACCTGGCCCAGGGTTCCCAGGTCTCTGAAGATATTAAATGCGTATATTGTCCAAACAATTAGAACAGTTTCCAACATTCCAACCACAATACCTAGTAATTTGTCCAGGCTATGTACTATAGGTAGTTTCACGATCATCTTTGCCGAGAAAAATACGATATTAAGAAGATGATGCACCAAACCGATCGCCGCCAGCAACAGTATTGTCAGGATCACATTGAATATCTTTCCATCAAAGTAACTGCTCAGACCATTCCCGATCAGGAACAGCACCACACAGGTAATCAGCAGGGAGATCAGAGAGATCAGGGATTTTACCATTCCCTTCTTGTAGCCGTCCATCACCATGCAGATCAATACTACTGCCATGATGACCAGTAATAAATTCAGATTCATTGGTATACTCCTTTATTTTAACTGTATCGTATCTATTGTACTATCTGTCACCAGATAATATTTGTAGGAACCTCCTGCAGGAAGCAGAAGCCGGGCACTCTTACCGAAGCTGCCATGGTATTTTTCCACACCGTCCGTTGTAAAGATCTGGCACTCCGATTCGTTGTAGATCACCATGTCATCATCCCCGAAGAAAATATCCGTATAATCCACATCAAAATAGTAGCTGCCCACCTTTGCTGCCGAAGTATTGTACACATCCATGCGGTACTTGGTCTCCGCCTGGTCCGAAAGGAATACCAGTCCTACATATTTATCACTGTAGAAAATCGACTGGATCTCGTCGTCATATAGGTATTCTCCCGCCGTCACAGGCTTCTGGGTACCCGAATAGATCATAAGGCGGCTGTCTCCTACTGCAAACGCTGTATCATTATTCATAAACTGCACTTTCGGCACGACCAGGTCGGAATAAGAATATGCGCTGACCATATAATCGCTCTGATTCTCGCCCACCGGTCCGAAATTGTAGAATGTCACATTACTTTTTACTACGCCTGCATCCACATACAGGTAACTGATTGCCAGAAGCTCTCCGTCCGGTGACAAACTGACGGATACCGGATAACCTCCATCCGTCATATGCGCCTGTCCCGTGTAGCTGTTGGTACCGTCCGCTTCGTAAGTCATGATCCATGCCACATCCGTATCCGCCAGCACTGTTGTCACTCTTCCCGTTTCCGACACTGTGATATTTCGGATCGGCATGGTCGTTGTAATAGTTCCCAGTTGCTTGTCCGTATTCTGCACGTAGATCTCACGGCCGTTATAACTGCCGATAGCTGCCACATCGCCACAAGTAGCGATCTTCACATCCTGGATCACATAAGTCTGATTCCACTTTACATTTCCCTTGGCATCCGTACAGTGAGCGCCGTCTTTACTATATGTAAGAATACTGTTTTTCAACCGTATGTCTGTGGCATCCGATGAGACCTCCCGGCTAATGGAAGATACGGTGTCATATCCCGTATAGATATGTCTCTTTGCCTGTACCACCACAAGAGCAAGTGCCGCTCCCAAAGCCGCCACCACCAACAGCACCCGGTACACGATTTTCAGCCGGTGTTTACGGATCTTTTTCTTATAGTCATCCTGACTCTTTTGCCGCTTTTCTTTTTCCTTCAGATAATTCTTGATATCTGCTGCCATGTATCTGTTTCCTTATGTATTATCGTAACTATTAAGAATCGCATTCGCAAAATTACTGCGGCGCAGTCTGCTTTTTGCTCATGTAGTTACAGTATAACACACTTCCCCTTTTTGAAAATAAGTTTTTTACGGGAGAAGGATTTCCTGACCGATCTTGATATCATCCGGGTCAGTGATACCATTCAGGGAACAGATCTCAGATACCTTACTGTTGCTGCCGTAGTTCCGCAGAGAAATACCGATCAGTGTGTCCCCTCTCTGGATAGTATAATGTGTGGGTTGAGCAACCGCCTCCACTGTAGGAGTCTCTGCCACTGCAGAGTCTGCCGTCTGTGTCACATCCTGTATTGTTTCCTGTGTCGTGTTCTGTTCTGTTGCCTCCGTCACATCTGTCGTATTTTTTGTGACATTGCTGTCCGCAGAGGTTCCATCCGCTACACTGCCCGTATTTTCTTCCGTCGGATCTACAGCACTGTTTCCTGTTCCATCCATTGATGCATTTTCCGTGCCTTCCGGCATCACTGTCTCTGCTGCAGTCCCAGTAGTATTTCCCGCCGCAGCATTTTCCTGTCGCAGGGCGTCCTCCAGCTTGTCCTCCGCCACCAGCGTGCTGATCTGGCTCTGTTCCTCCACCGCATCCGGCAGTTTCTGCTCCATCAGGTTGCTCATGGCCTGCCTGGCTGTCTCCCCCAGGGATTCTCCGGTGCTTTCCTGCCGCATCAATGCCAATGCCATCACGCAGAGCAGAACAAAGACACCGGCAGCCGCCATTTTCATCCGACGCAGCCCCACCGTTGGCATGGGTATAATATTATCCGGCTCCTTACGCCTGGTTGCCGCAGCTCTGCGGTATTCCACGGATGTATTCTCCGTATGTCCGGCGGCACGGGAGGCATATCCGCTCTCCTGTCTCTGCCTGCGTTCCTCCTGCCGTTTCTTCACCACTTCGTATTTTTCCTGATCCACCTTCTCCGGTGCCGCCTCTTCGCCCCGGTTCTCCAGCATATATGCCAGCATACTGTCATTCTTCTCATAGAACTGCGCATACCCCGACACATAACGGCAGATCTCCTGTTCGCAGATCTGGAAGCCTTCCACCATCTCGCCATTCAGTATCTGGTAGCCTAAAAAGGTCATTTCCGAAAAATACTTTCTCCGCAGCTTCTCAATCTCCTGTTCCTGCGCCTGGGACAGGTGCCGCACCGGCTTCTGCAGGAAATTCAGCTTTGCGGAGCCATAGGCGATAGATATGCCACACCGTCCTCTGCTGTCTTCCTGCCGTATAATGCTATGGCAATATCCTTGTTCTGTGCCATTCCATTCATTTGTTTTATGTAAGATACCACATAATCTTCCACATAGATTCTGCAGTGCTTGTCCGCCTCTCCGATCTGCGTTATGTTCTTCGGTAATTCCATACAAAAAACACCTCCCATGCCGTTTCTATCAGTTATCACTAACTATAGCATCCGCACAGGAGGTATTTTAGCGTTCTTTGTCGCACCTCTTCAAAAACAGTTCGACAAAGTTTGCACCATATTCTATGTATTCTTAGCTATGCTTCAAACTTATATACGGTAACAGAATCGTATTCTCTGCCGTTCTCCCCGCCAAATACATAGGAGGGGAAATTCTCATGATGAATGGTATCCGGGAAATACTGGGTCTCCAATGCAAAACCGCAGCGATTGCCGTAGGTCACCCCATCTTTTCCGGGCTGTACATCAATAAAATTGCCTGCATAAAACTGCACTCCTGGCAGGGTGGTGTATGCCTTCATTACCCTGCCGCTCTTCGGGCCTTTTACTGTAGCAATATGCCGCAACGTACCGTCCCAGTCATCAATGACAAAGTTATGATCATAACCGCCGGTCAGGAGTAACTGTTCATAATCTTCCCGGATATCTCTGCCGATCTTCTTCGGCTGTGTGAAATCCATGGGGGTGCCTGCTACCGCACGGATCTCACCGGTAGGGATCGATCCTGCTGCCACCGGAGTAAAGTGAGAGGCTCTCAGCCACAGTTCATGCTCTTCAATGCTGCCTGCGCCGTGCCCGTCCAGATTGAAATAGGAATGGTTGGTCAGGTTGATAATGGTCTTCTTGTCACTGGAAGCATGGTAATGCAGAGTCAGCTCATTCTCCTCACTCAGAGAGTAGGTTACGGATACCTTCTTATTGCCGGGGAATCCCAAATGTCCATCCTCATCCTCCAGAGAAAATGTCACGCTGTTCTCTCCGATCTCCGCATCCCAGAGTCTCTTATGGAAGCCCAGCTGCTTATGGGTATGTAAATTGTTGGCACCGTCATTTTTGTCCAGCTGATAAGTAACGCCATCCAGCGTATACTCCGCACCGCCGGTACGGTTCGCACAGGGGCCGATCACCGTACCGAAAAAACTGTCGTTGCCATAATAACTTTCACCGTTATCAAATCCCAACACCAGATCATCCGCCTTGCCTGTAGCATCCGGCACCAGTACACGCACCAGAATAGCTCCCAGATCTGTCACCGCTGCCTTCATACCCTTACTATTACTCAGGGTATACAGCGAGATCTCTTTACCTTCCGGGCTTTTCCCAAATAAACTTTTTGTTACTGCCATTGTCTTTCCCTCCCACTTTTATCCATTTTTATTTCATGCATACTGTCTATAATTCCACTCTGCCCTCTAAAGCGCGGAGTAATGTTACCTCATCAATATATTCCAGATCTCCTCCTACAGGGACACCACTGGCGATTCTGGTCACCTTGATTCCTGTGGGCTTGATAAGCTTGCTGATATACATTGCCGTGGTCTCACCTTCCAGGCTGGAATTGGTTGCGATAATGACCTCCTCCACATCACCCTGCAGACGTTCCATCAGTTCCTTCAGCTTGATGTCACCGGGTCCCACACCCAGCATCGGGGAAATGGCACCATGCAGTACATGGTACACGCCCTCATATTTGCCGGTCTTCTCATAAGCCGCCAGATCTCTGGTGTTCTCCACCACCATAATGGTACGATGATCCCGTCTGGGATTCGCACACACCGGGCAGAGTTCCTTATCCGTCAGAGTATAGCATTCCTTGCAATAGCGGACATTGGCTCTGGCTTCGATCATGACGTTTGCCAGCCTGTCCACGCGTTCCTTCGGCATATTGATCAGATGAAAAGCCAGTCGCTGTGCGGACTTACTGCCAATCCCCGGAAGGGCTGCCAGTTCTTCTATTAATTTATTGATCTGTCCGCTGTAGAGTTCCATTAGAAAGGAAATCCTCCTAATCCTCCGGTCATTTTGCCCATAAGTTCTGCATTGGCTTCATCCGCCTTGCGCAGTGCTTCGTTGGCTGCTGCCACGATAGCATCCTGCAGAGTCTCGATATCCTCGGGATCCACGATCTCCTCTGCCAGCTTGATGGATGTGATCTCTTTTTTACCGTTGATGGTCACTTCCACCGCTCCTCCACCTGCGGATGCGGAGAACTCCTTGGTCTCCAGTTCCTTCTGTCCTTCTTCCATCTGACGCTGCATTCTCTGTGCCTGCTTCATCAGATTATTCATATTACCGGGCATTGCGCCTCCGGGAAATCCACCTCTTTTTGCCATGTTGCTGTTTCCTCCATATTATTTATAATTGATTTCTCCGTGCTGCGCACTTTCGAAATCATAACATATATTCGCATTTCGGACTATTGTCCTACGTGCTCATATATGGTTGAGTTATTATTCTATCTTACCTTATCTGCAAGTCTGCCGCAATCCCAAATTCACGCAGGATCACTCTTCCTCATCGATCTCCATGTTGATGACCTTACTGAGATCCACATAGTTATCTTCGAATTCTCTGCTGCTTTCCACCGTCTGGATCGTCACTTCAATCTCTTTGCTGGAAAAATCGGACAACAGCATTTCCAGCTGCTGCTTGTTCTGTTCGTGGGCTTCCCCCTTGAAATAATCGGAAGCCAGTCCGTCCTCCAACACCACCATGAGCTTGTTGTCTCCACCCAGACTTAATCGGGCGTTTTTCAGATACATCTTCATGGGATTCTCGGCATTTCCCACGATGGCCGGCCATTTCCGTACAATCTCCTGAATATCCCCGGGGACCGCCTTCGGCAACTGTGGCTTCGGCTTTGCCACACCGGCCTGCGGCACTCCCTGTGCTCCGGGAGCTCCGGCAGGCATCTGGGCCGCCGTGACTACAATACCGTTCTCGACCTTTTCCTCCACCTGGCGGATTCTATCCAGGACCGCCTCCTGATCCGTCTCCATCTCCGGCTTGCACAGCTTGATCAGCGCGATCTCTACCAGAATACGTTTCTGTGCCGCATAGCGGATCTGGCCGGACAGTTCGGAGAAAATATGAATATAGCGGATGATCTGGTCCATGGACAGCATGGAAGCTTCTTCCTTCAGATTCGCCAGATTGTCCGTAGACATGTCTATGACATCCTCCAGATTATCCGCTGTCTGTACCAACATCAGATTCCGCAGATACCAGGTAAAGTCCGTGACAAACTGTACCAGCTCCCTGCCCTGCATGACGATCTCTTCCAACAGTTCAATGCAGCCTAACACATTCCGGTCCATGACGAAGCGCAGCAACCTGCTGAACACTTCCGTATCCACTGCCCCCAGCACATCCAGGGTCATATCGTAGGTCAGTTCTTTGCCCAGATGGAAGGCAATACACTGATCCAACAGGCTCAAGGCATCTCGCATAGAACCGTCCGCTACTTTCGCAATGTAGCGCAGAGCTCTGTCCTCCACCTGTACCTGCTCCGTGTCCATCAGTTCCTTCATACGATCCGTGATGGTATCAATGGAGATTCGTTTAAAATCATATCTCTGGCAGCGGGACAGGATCGTAATGGGGATCTTGTGCACCTCTGTGGTCGCCAGAATAAAAATAACATAAGAGGGCGGCTCTTCCAGCGTTTTTAACAATGCGTTGAAAGCTCCGGGGGAGAGCATATGCACCTCGTCGATGATGTAGACCTTGTATTTTCCCTCCGCGGGAGAATAGGATACCTCGTCGATGATCTCACGGATATTGTCCACACCGTTGTTGGAAGCCGCATCGATCTCGATGACATTCATGCTGGCTCCTGCTGCGATTGCCTTACAAATACGGCATTCCCCACAGGGGCCGTCCTCTGTGGGGTGTTCGCAGTTCACTGTTTTCGCAAAAATCTTGGCCACCGTGGTCTTACCGGTACCTCTTGTTCCGGTGAACAGGTACGCATGGCCGATCCGGTTCGCCCGCAGCTGATTCTTCAATGTGGTCACGATATGATCCTGACCTTTGACATCGGAAAAAGCATCCGGGCGGAATTTCCGGTATAGTGCTGTATATGACATGTTTTTTCTCTCTTCCTTGTAACTATTCAGAGCCATCAAATATTAGCAGATGCCTGGCGAAAATAGTTACTCATTAATTTTCTGTCTTAATCGCCGAAGCAGATGCCCAGCAGTTTCGCTTCCTGTACGATGGTAGCATCGGGATCCACGGTCTTTAACTTGCCCGCTACATCCTCTAACGGAACCCTTACGATCTCACGGTTCTTGTAACCTACCATGAATCCATACTGATTACCCAGGATCAGCTTGCCTGCCTCGGAGCCCAGACGGCTGGCGAATACTCTGTCATAAGGGCAGGGGCTTCCGCCTCTCTGCATATGGCCGGGTACGGTGACACGTACTTCTCTGCCGGTCTTCTCCTGGATCTGTGCAGCCACTTCGTAAGATACGGAAGGGAACGGATATTTTTCCATCTTTTTCTTGTAGTCTTTTTTGGTCAGGGCAGCATCTTCCCTGGAAATCGCACCCTCAGCCACAGCGATAATGGTAAAACGGCAGCCCTTTTTGTCCCTGTCTTCGATCTTCTCGATCACCTTATCGATATCATAAGGGATCTCCGGGAGCAGGATGATGTCCGCACCGCCTGCCATTCCGGCATTCAAGGTCAGCCACCCTACTTTATGTCCCATAACTTCCACGATAAATACTCTGCCGTGGGAAGCTGCTGTGGTATGGATGCAGTCGATGGCATCCGTTGCAATATCCACCGCACTCTGGAAACCGAAGGTCATATCGGTGCCCCACAGGTCATTGTCGATGGTCTTGGGCAGGGTCACGATATTCAGTCCTTCCTTGCGCAACAGGTTCGCAGTCTTGTGGGTGCCGTTACCACCGAGAATTACAAGGCAGTCCAGCTGCAGCTTGTAATAGTTCTGCTTCATGGCTTCCACTTTGTTCAGCCCGTTGGGATCCGGATCCTGGATCGTCTTGAAGGGGGTACGGGAGGTTCCCAGGATCGTGCCGCCCTTGGTAAGGATGCCGGAGAAATCCTTGTCTGTCAGCATGCGGAAATTACCGTAGATCAGTCCTCTGTAGCCATCGAGGAAGCCATAGATCTCGACCTCTTCCTTACTGTTCGCCAGGGTCTTCACCACACCTCTCATGGCAGCATTTAATGCCTGGCAGTCACCACCGCTCGTCAACATTCCGATTCTCTTCATCGTAGGATCCTCCGTTTTCTATATTTCATTATTTTCTCTTGCGTTTGCTGTAACTATGCAAAACTGTCTTCGTTCTGCCAATACTTATTTCTATTTTAATACATTTATTTTCATCTGAAAATAGTTTGTTGTAATTTCCGGCAGATTTCTCCCCTATGGCAAAACAAACCTCAGAAGCACCGGGCCTCTGAGATTCGCTTATCATCTTATCATACGTTATTTGAATTTAAACTTTCCTTTGATCATGGTCACGTAGACAGCTGCGCCGCCACCGCCGACCACTACGGCTCCGGCTGCTGCCGCTGCCGCCACGCGGCCTGCGTTCGTTCCCTTACCGGAGGTCTCCGTTATCTGCTCTGTGCCGGATTCCTGAGAGTCGGAAGTCTGGGCGGTCATGGAATCTATCCGCTCCTCCTGCGGTGCTTCTCCACTCGATTCCTGCGTGTCCTGTACCTCCCCGGAGGGCTTTGCCGCATCTTCCTTACGGTTTTCGTCCGCAGCGGGTGTTGTCGGGGGCACGGGAATTACAGAAGGCTTTACCACACCGGGTGTGGCAGGCGTTGCCGTGGCTGCGGGAGGTGTTGCCGCGCCCGTGGCCTTCTGGTCCGTATTGGACGCCTGACTGCTGTCATCGTCGTCATCATCGTCATCGTCGTTACTGGCAGCAGGCTTCTTCGGTGCGATCTCATAACCGCAGATCGTACAGATCTCCGCCCGTTCTGTGGTGGCCGCGCCACCGGATGCATGCTTTTCCGTATTGCTGGTGATTCCACAGACACCACACTTATGCCAGTGTCCGGTCATATCGGACAGATATCCTTCTGCCCAGCTATGATCCGTCTTCGGAAGAACGATCTCTGTCGCTGTTATGCTCTTGCTTCCGTCCGCGGATGCAAAATACAGTCCGCAGACGTCGCAGGTCCAGTATTCGATGCTGCCCTCTGCCTGACAGGTGGGTTCCACCCGGTCGTGGCGGTTCAGCGGGCCGTGACCGGAGTTCCATGTCTTCGATACGGCGGGGCTTGCGTTATAATCATCGGTTTCCGCATAGCGGATCTGTGCAGTCACCTTCTTGTTGTGACCGACTCCGGTGGATTTGGTCTGTCCCCAGTCCGTTCCATCAAAGCTGAATTCCACGTCAGTGCGATCTGTGGTGATCTGCGCCGCCAGATCGTTGCCGCTGACGGTAAAGGTCATGTCAAAGGAATCCGGATCCGGGGTATCCTCGCGGTCTGCTTTTGCGGTACGGGTGATAGTTATGCCAAACACAATATCATTATAATTTTTTTGACCGTAACTGAACACTTACTATCGCATGCTCGCCAATATCATCCATGGTGTTTTCACCCAGAGTGAATAGCAATTTTCCCTCGGAATATTTGATGTCGGGATCTGCCGCCAAAACGTTCATGGAATTATCCAACATGATAACTTCCATCGTTGTCTCTCCCAGATCCTCGGGCAACCCCGGTATCTGCACCGCCTTCTCTCCTTTGGCCGCCCAACTGTATTTGAGATCCAAGTCTTGAATCTTCGGAGCAATTGCTTTACTGATTTCCAATTTTACCTGTGCCGTCAGCGTCTGATAGTATTCCGGATGCTCCGTAGGAATAAACGTTGCCGTGTAGGTCTCACTATCGCCAACATAAGGAACCTTGTCATCATCGCTCTGGATCTGCCAAGTTCCGTCGATGGGCTCGGTTCCCAGTTTTGCCGTCAGTCTTGTCACTTTGAGTTCTCTCAGCTTATTGCCATAGGCTCCTCTGGCGATGCCATCACCCTCTGCCGCAAGTGCTGCCGGGGCGATGTCAACGATCAGATTCTTCGTCTTCTCAGAGAAGAAAGAATTGTCATTTCCTTTGTAGACGAGGGTAAACGTGGTCTTACCTGCAGTCCGCGCCTTGTAAGTTGCGATGCCGTTTTGGATCTGCGCTGCGCTTACCACCGCAGTATCCCCGATCCGGATCTCAAAGCTACCATCCGTATCTTCCGCAGAGATGGTCTGTACGTCCGCCACAAAGTTTACCAGTGCCTTTACATTAAAAGTTATATCCTGTCCATAGGTGGGCGTAACGTCATCTGCTCTCTCAAACTGCAGACCGGTGGTGTACTTCACACCAACTGCATTATTTTCCCCAAGCGAAGGATAGTAGGCTATGCCATTCTCTTTGTCGTTGGCTTTCTTCGTCCAGATGGCCGGATCAAAGCCATTGTCTTTGAGTTCTTTGAAAAAGCTGGAAGAGGTCAGTTGCAGGGTAGAATGTCCCAAATCACAGTCATCTTTTACGTTACAAATATCTTTATTGAAATAACACTTCTCCGGGTTGGGATCACCACTATTTGATATTCCCGCAAGTTCTCCATTCCCTTTGACATTTCCTATGCTAATGCAATGGTCAATAGTTCCGCCCATACCACAGATTCCTGCCGCAGAATCCTTTCCCTGCACGTCTCCTTCAAAAAAGCACTGGGAAATCATAGTGTATTGTCCACCCACGCCGCTGATTCCGCCTACCATAGACCCTTTTACCGTTCCGGTAAAGGAGCAGCCATAAATTTCGCCCGCAGACAAATTTCCACAAATTCCTCCTGTTTCACAATAACTCGAAACAATGTCTCCGTTGGCAGCCAACAGCATTACCTTACCGCTTTCGCTGAGCTGGTTTTGCGTGTAGCCAATCTGGGCAAACAAACCAGAACTATAAACATCATTTTCTTTTGTCATATCCACATGGCTTATCGTATGTCCGTCTCCACTGAATTTTCCTATGTATGGAGTTCCGGGATCTCCAATAGATCTGAGTTCCACTCGGCTCACATCAATATTGTTTTTTAATACATAGTTTGCGTTACAGTTTGCCGTATCCTGTCCGATGGCTACGAATTCCTCCGCCGTGGTGATCAGGGTATAGATATCCCAGTCGTCGCCATTCGTTGTAACATAGTTGTATACCGGTACGGAAGCAGTCTTCGTCTCTCCGATCTCTGCCACCTTTGTCAGATTGATGTAAGTCCCTGTGGCTATACCAAATCTACTTCCTGTATCTGTAGCCGCTGCAGTGCTGGTATCGACACCGCCCTCTTTCCAGATTGTAGAATCCAAGCCCTCCGGAAGTGCACCGCAAAGCTGCCCTGCCGTTAGTGCTGTTCCAGCGTCAAAGCCTCCGGTAATTGCATCCATATTGTAATAACAATTTGAAATATGCCCCGTACTTTTAGAATCAGTGCTACCTACAATTCCGCCAAAAGATTCTCCCCCACTGACTTTCCCCAGATTTACACATGCAGTAATACTCGCAGACGCAGTGGTATCATCAAAGATGCCAAATATTCCACCACCGGCACTTTTATGAGCTTTATTTATAATCATTATCTCACCGGTATTCAGGCAATTCTCAGCAATACCACCCATCCCGGCAATACCACCAACTCTCCCTCGCCCTGTTACCTTACTACTATTGTAACATTGCGAGACTTTACCAACCGAATATCCTCCAATCTTACCGCAAATACCGCCAACATCTGTTTTACCGTTTATTGTATTTCCAATACTCCGACAGTTCTCAATATTTATTTCTTTTGCGTATCCCACGATAGCCCCAACAATGTTTTCTCCACAAATAACAGAATCTTTAACCGTAATATTTTTTATGGCACTATTAACATTAAATTTTGTACATTCTCCAAACAAACCGACATAATCCGCCGAGGAATTACTTATCCGCATTCCCGTCACAGTATGATTCCTGCCGTCAAAGTTCCCTCGAAAAGAATTACTATGGTTTCCTATTGGTGTCCATTCCTGATTATTAAGATTAATATTATTTTTCAGTATAATATATTCTCCATCGTACCATTTTCCGTCATTCACACTTTTTGCAAAATACGCAAGTTCCGCCGCAGTATTGATCTGATAGGGATCATTTTCCATACCGGTGCCTACGGCAAACCCACTTGCAATCGTACCGTCCCACACATTTGTCTCCGCTCTCGCACTCACCGGCACAGCGATCCACGCCAGTGCCGCCAGTACCAGCAAGGCCAGTCTCATCTTCATGCTCCATGCTTTTGTACTTTTCTTCATAACCCTCATGCCTTTCTATATCCTGCAAAATTTCACATATTTCCCAACCCTTTGCAGATGTAAAATCCAATTTTGTTTTTATACTATCCGTATCATTTATTATACCAAAAAAGCAAAGGCACCGTCAATATTTTCCATACGATTCGTCTCATATTTTTATAAAATTTTGTTAAACAAGTGCGCCCACCGCAAAATCGAGCAGGCTGGCTCATCGTATACGCAAAAAGAGTGACCGGATCTCTCCGGTCACTCCTCGTTGCCTTCTCTGAAAAATATATCCAGTTTTCCCAGACATTTGATCAATGTCTTCATTTCTTCCTCGTCCAGATCCCGTATGATGGTGTGGATCATTTTCCTGTGGAAATCTCTGTGATGGAAAAAAGCTTTTCTCCCCTTCTCTGTCAGGGTCACCAGCACTACACGTTTATCTCTGGTGCTGCGGTTACGCTCCAGGTAGCCTTTTTTCGAAAGGCCGTTCATATTCGTGGTCAGGGTTCCCACGGTGACATGCAGTTCCCCGGCGATCCTGGACATGCTCTTGGGTTCCTCGATGCCGATGGCTTCGAGGATGTGCATATCATTATTTGTAATATCCCTGAATTCGTCTGTTATGACTGCCTTTGCTTCCGCATCCATCACGTTATGGAACAGGTTCACCAACAGTTCATTCAGTACCCGGTTTTTGCTTTTTTCCATAGTTTTCCTAATAAATGTTTCTCTGGTATACCGGCAATGCTCCCGGACCGCAGGCTTCCTGTCTACCGGACCGCATCCATGCCGTTGTCGTGTCCTTAGTCGTTATCAGTATACCGTCTACCAGGTCATCACGCAAGCCCCAATCGTAAGCCCGGCTCCGAATCCCGCCAGAACGATACGATCGCCGCGGTGCAGCTTTCCCTGCCTGTTCAGTTCGTCCAAAAGCACCGGAATGGAGGCAGAGGACAGATTGCCTACCCTCTCCAGATTTGTAGGAAATTTTTCACGATCCGCATGAAGGCGTTTCGCCACTGCATCAATAATACGTGCGTTGGCCTGATGCAATACAAACATATCAATATCCGGCACAGCAAGTCCGGCATCTGACAGTGCTTCCTCGATGCACTGCGGCACCCGTCTGGTGGCAAACCGGTACACTTCCTGTCCGTCCATCTGAATATAATGTTCTCTGCCATCCGTCGGCTGGTTTTGGTTCGTTTTTGCCACTGAAGTCCTTGCATATGGGGTTGTCAGTTCTCTTGCTCCGCATTGCAGGACTCCGCCACCGGTGCCGTCGGAGTGCAGTGCCCGGCCCAGAATGCCTGCTGCCGGTATCCGTTTCTCCTCCGCCGTCTCCTGCATCCCTTTCTCTGTCTCCGGCAAAGCGTTACTGTATTCCACCGCCCGAGACTCCGTCCTGCATCGCTCCACAACTACCGCCCCGGCGCCGTCTCCGAACAGAATACAGCTGCCCCGGTCCTTCCAATCCACCAGTTTAGACAGTACCTCACTGCCGATGACCAGCGCATTTTCCGCAAGTCCCGTCCGCAGATAGGCATCCGCGGTATTCAGTGCAAACAAAAATCCGGAACAGGCCGCATTCACATCAAAAGCCAGTGCATTCACTGCGCCGATGTCCGCCTGCACCTGACAGGCGCAACAGGGCAGATACTGCTCCGGAGAGCAGGTTGCCACCAGAATCAGGTCGATCTCTTCCGCTCTTTTTCCTGCCTGTTCGAGTGCTTTACGGGCAGCTTCTGACGCAAGTGTCACAACCGTTTCGCCAACTGACACATGTCGTTCCGCAATACCGGTTCTCTCCCGGATCCATTCATCCGAGGTTTCCACCAGCTGTTCCAATTCTTTATTTGTAACGATCCTTCCCGGAAGTGCACTTCCGGTTCCGGTGATTCTTATGGTTCTCACGCCATTTCCTCCATGATATCCACTGTTCTTTCTATTTTCTGCGCCCGCCAGGCATTGCTGCCGCAGAACAGCAGTCCGTTATCCACATCTCCCATTGCCGCATTGATCAATGCTCTGGTGATGCAATACGGTGCTGTCTTCGGATCGCAGGTCTTAATGCAATGTCTGCATCCGGTCATAAACCGTTCCCCGGCCGCCACCTTTTCCAGAAAAGCATTCTGTATAGCTCTGCCCGGCATTCCCACCGGGCTTTTCACAATGACAATGTCTTCTTTCTGCGCCCGGAGATACTCCTGCTTGTACGCCTCCGCCGCATCACATTCCTCTGTGGTCACGAAACGGGTTCCCATCTGTACCCCTGCAGCCCCGAGGTACAGGCAATGCTCCAGATCCCTCCGGTCATAAATACCGCCTGCTGCAATCAGTGGAATTTCCAGTTCTGCTGCCTGCCGGATCATTGCCGTAAGTTCTCTCTCATAGTTCTCCGGTGTGTAAGCATCCAGTTCTTCCCGCTTAAATCCCAGATGTCCTCCTGCCAACGGTCCCTCTGCCACGAGAAAGTCCGGCTTTCTGTCGTATTTTTTCATCCAGTATTTCGTGACGACCGACAGGGCACGGGTGCTCGACACGATCGGAGCCAGCATCGTCCGGTGGTTGCGCCCGGGCATTCCGTTTTCCGTCTCTGCCACGACTCCGGGCAGATCCAGCGGCAGTCCGGCACCGGAGATAATGCAGTCGGTACCTGCCAGCACTGCTGCCCTGACATAATCCTCGTAACGCTGCGTTGCCACCATGATGTTGACACCGACGATACCGCCTCTTGCGGTCTGTCTTGCTTTTTCTATTTCTTTTCCGATAGTACGCAGATTACAGGCGATGGGATCTCTGTCAAAATCCGGCTCCCGGAAACCGATCTGGGCAGTAGAAATAATGCCGATCCCACCGGCAGCTGCCACTGCTCCGGCCAGCCCGGACAGACTGATTCCCACACCCATGCCTCCCTGGATCACGGGAATATCTGCATGTAATTCCCCCAGGATCATTTTTCCGTGCTTCATCCCACATCACCTCTCGTTACCGCTTTAATACTTGCGGAACCTTTCATAACGTTCCTCTGCGATTTGTTCACCGGTCATGCCGGTATATTTTTGCAGAAATTCCTTGATATGTTCCTTGAGATACCCGCCTATGGCTTCCACGGTACTTTGGTCTGCCCCACCGTATTCCGGTACGATCCGCTCGATCACACCGAGGCGTTTCAGATCTTCCGAAGTGATGTTCATGACTTCACTGGCTTCTCTGGCTCTGTCGGCATCCTTCCATAATATAGAAGCAAAGCCTTCGGGAGACAGGATCGAATAGGTGGCATTTTCCATCATCCACACCTCATTGCCTACCGCCGTAGCCAATGCCCCGCCGCTGCCGCCTTCCCCGATGAGAATGCACAATACCGGCACTTTTAAAGCTGACATCTCCAGCAGATTCCGGGCAATGGCCTCGCCCTGGCCTCTCTCCTCCGCCTCCACGCCGCAGAAAGCTCCCGGCGTATTTACAAAGCTGATAATGGGTCGGTTGAATTTCTCCGCCTGCTTCATCAGACGCAGTGCCTTACGATACCCTTCCGGCATGGGCATGCCGTAATTGCGTCTGGCACACTCCGCAAAATCCTTGCCCTTCACATCTGCCAGCACTGTCACCGGCTGCCCGTCCAGGAATGCCACTGCACCTACCAGTGCTTTATCATCCCCATAATAACGGTCTCCGTGAGCCTCCACTACATAATCGAAAATGTAGGGAATATAGTCGGTTGCTGCCGGTCTGTCCACTCTCCGGACGGTCTTGACCTTTTCCCATGCCGTTCTGGGGAGTGTCAGTATTGACCGTTCCTTCACGATCTCCGTAGGTTCAAAATGGAAGTCAAAATTTTTCTTAAAATCCGCATAATTCCCCTCACTGCACCGATGCGTCGTGATCAGGAAATATAAGGTCTTCTTCAGATTCTCCCGGCGGACGATACCGTCCACAAAACCATGCTCCTGCAAAAATTCCGCTGTCTGGAAGCCATCAGGGAGGCGCTGTCCCAGAGTCTGCTTAATAACTCTCGGTCCTGCGAAGCCGATCAAGGCTCCCGGTTCCGCCATGATCACATCTCCCAGCATGGCAAAGCTGGCCGTCACACCACCTGTGGTGGGATCTGTCAAAATAGTCGCATAGAGAAGTCCTGCTTCTCCATGTCGTTTGATCGCTGCGGAGGTTTTTGCCATCTGCATCAGTGACACGATTCCCTCCTGCATTCTCGCACCGCCGGAACAGCAGAACAAAAATACAGGCAGCCGCAATTCTGTCGCCTTTTCAATTGCCCGGGTGACTTTCTCGCCGACCACATGTCCCATGCTTCCCATCATGAATTTGGATTCGCAGATGCCGATCACAGCCTTTTCCCCGTAGATCTCGCATTCACCTACGGTCACAGCTTCTTTTACGCCGGATTTTTCCCTGGCCTCCGACAGCTTTTCTTCATAGCCCTCATATTTCAGTGGATTGCTCTCTTCTATCTCCTCGAACCAGGGCTGAAAGCTTTTCCGGTCTGCCACCATGCGGATCCGGTTGTGGGTCTTCACCCGGAAATAATAACCACACTCATAGCAGACATATTTATTTTTCGCTGCCCGGTCTCTGTTTATCATTTTCTTACATTTCGGGCATTTGATCTCTGTTTCTGTATCTACACTTCCCATACCTGCACCTCTTATTCTGCGTCACTTTTATCTCTCTGTCCCGCTCATAAAAAATCACTTCCGCAGACTATTCTTATTTTAACGCAAAGGTAAGCTCTGCTTTCGCCGCCAGTTTTCCGTTTACCGTAGCGATCGCTTCCCCGACACCCACCGGTCCCTTACTGCGGATAATGGTGGTCTCCAGCTCCAGGGTGTCTCCGGGGCGCACCATCTGCTTAAATTTTGCCTTATCGATCCCGGCAAAATAAGCGGTCTTGCCGCGATGCTCCGGCAGAGACAGAATTGCTACAGCCCCTGTTTGTGCCAGTGCTTCCATGATCAACACGCCCGGCATCACCGGATTCCCCGGAAAATGCCCGGCAAAATACGGTTCGTTAAAGGTCACATTTTTGCGTCCCACTGCCCGCACACCGGGCTCCAGCTCCTCGATAGTATCGATCAGCAGAAAGGGATGTCTGTGGGGCAGAATCTCCATGATTTCCTGTGTATTATAAACTGACATTGTTCCTCCGTTCCGCGAATGCTGTCGTATCAACTACTTCCTCGCATTGTGCAATCGTCCTTGTTGATGCTCTGCCTTCTATCCTGTGTCTTGAACATCTGCTGCGGTTATTCTGTGTACTTCTTCAACAACAGACTCGCATTATGTCCGCCGAAGCCCAACGAATTGGTCAATGCATAAGGCACCTCTTCTTTGTAGCTGTCCCGGCAGTAATTCAGGTCAAGTTCCTCCTCCGTCTCACGCAGTCCCACGGTGCGGTGGATATAGCCTTCCTGAATTTCTTTTACACAGGTGACAAACTCCACTGCACCTGCTGCTCCTAAAAGATGTCCCACCATGGATTTGGTGGAATTGATCTTCAGGTCATATGCATATTCTCCAAATGCCAGCTTGATCGCTCTGGTCTCGAACAGGTCATTATGATGGGTGCTGGTTCCATGGGCATTGATATAGGTAAGCTCTTCCGGTGCCACACCACCGTCTTTTAAGGCATTCAGCATGGCGGTGGCTGCTCCGCTGCCATCCTCCGCAGGGGATGTAATATGATAAGCATCCGAAGAACAGCCGTAGCCGGTCAGTTCCGCATAGATCTTCGCCCCGCGCCTCTTTGCATGCTCCAGCTCTTCCAGTACCACGATAGCGGAACCCTCTCCCATGACGAAGCCGTTTCTCTCCTTGTCAAAAGGAATGGATGCCCGTTCCGGATCCTCACTAAATGACAATGCTGTCAGTGCGGAAAATCCGGCAATGCCGATGGGTGTAATGGAGCTTTCCGTTCCTCCCGCTATCATTACATCCGCATCACCGTACTGGATCGTACGGTATGCTTCTCCGATGGAATGTGTACCGGTTGCGCAGGCAGTAACCACATTCAGGCTCTTGCCCTTCAGCCCATAGGCAATGCTGACATTGCCTGCTGCCATATTGGAGATCATCAGAGGCACCAGCATGGGGCCTACCCTGCCGGGGCCTTTTTCCTTCAGGCGGTCATATTCCCGCTCCATGGCCTGTAAGCTTCCGATGCCGCTTCCCACACTGCAGCCCACCATATAAGGATCTTCCTGTTCCATAGTAAGACCAGCATCCGAGATGGCCTGTCCGGCAGCCGCCACAGCAAACTGGCAGAACTGCTCCATTCTGCGGGCGGATTTTTTGTCCATATATTGTGCGGGATCAAAATCCTTCACTTCCGCCGCCAGCTTACAACGGTAATCCGCAGTATCAAAATAGGTTATAGGACCGAATCCGGTCTTACCCTCTTTGATACCATTCCAGAATTCCTCTACGCTGTTGCCAATAGGGGTGATGGCTCCCATGCCTGTTACTACAACTCTTCTATTTTTACCCATACAGATATACTCCCTCGCATCCTGACTTATTTTCTGTCCTGCTGTACCGTTAGCGGACATATTTTCTATTCTGCTTTACTGTTGCCGGACATAGTTTTACATCGCCATACCGCCGTCCACGCACAGCACCTGGCCGGTAATATAGTCCGAGGCATCTCCTGCCAGGAACAGAACCGCCTGTGCGACATCCTCCGGTCTTCCCATTTTCTTAAGCGGGATCTGTCCAACCGCATTATCCTGTACCGCCTCCGGAAGCTTATCTGTCATATCTGTCCGGATAAATCCGGGTGCCACGGCATTCACACAGATATTCCGGGATGCCAGTTCTCTCGCTACACTTTTCGTCAGACCGATCAGTCCCGCCTTGGAGGCGGAATAATTAGCCTGTCCTGCATTCCCGACGATGCCACTGACAGAAGAGATATTGATGATTTTCCCATATCTCTGCTTCATAAAGGTCTTCGTCAGATGCCGGATCATGTGAAATGCGCCTTTCAGGTTCGTATCCAGGACTGCATTGAATTCTTCTTCCGTCATCCGCACGATCAGATTGTCCCGTGTGATCCCGGCATTATTGACAAGGATGTCAACTCTGCCGTATTTCTCTGTTACTGCCTTTACAAAGGCTTCACTCTCTGCAAAATCTGCAACATTGCATTTCACAGCCTCCGCCATGCCGCCTTGGCTTCGGATGTCCGCCGCCACCGCTTCCGCTGCTTCTGCAGAACCGTTATAATTAATGATCACCGTGGCTCCTTCTGCTGCCAGTGCCTGTGCCACTGCTTTTCCGATGCCCCGTGATGCCCCTGTGACAATAGCAACTTGTCCTGTCAGACTTCTTCCTGTCAACATGCCAGTTCCTCCATCACCCGGTCCAGATCCTCCGGTTTCTCGATATTGTATACTTTGACATTTCTGTCAATTTTCCGTACGAAGCTGCCGAGTGTCTTCCCCGGGCCGATCTCTATGAAAGTGTCCACGCCATCTGCGATCATCCGCTCTACGCTCTGGGTGAAATGAACGGGACTGGATACCTGTTGTTTCAGCAGTTCCGCAACCTGTGACGCATCTGTCACATAATCCGCTGTTACGTTGGACACGTAAGGAATCCAGGGGGTTGACAGCTTGACGCTTTTCAATTCTTCTGCCAGCTGTTCTCCCGCAGTTTTCAGCAAAGCTGAATGGAATGGTCCGCTGACCTTTAAGGGTACACAGCGTTTTGCACCTGCTTCTTTCAGCGCTTCCGATGCTGCTGCTACTGCATCTGCCTCTCCGGTGATCACGATCTGCCCCGGGCAGTTATAATTTGCCACCGAGACGACTTTGCCGGTTTCTTTTGCTGTCTGTCCGCAGATTTTTGCCACGGTGTCTCCGTCCAGTCCTAATATTGCTGCCATGGCTCCGCCTTCCGGATAGGCCTCCTGCATATAGATACCACGCATCCGGATGATCCGGAACAGATCCGGCAGCTCCATCACACCAGCGGCAGCCAGCGCCCCATATTCTCCCAGGCTTAAGCCTGCTGCCATCTCCGCTTTCAGTCCTTTTGCCTCCAATACTTTCAGAATTGCCACTTCCATGGTCAGCATGGCGATCTGTGTGTATTCCGTAATGTTGATATAAGGATTTTCTTCAAAGGTCAGCTGTTCCATGGAGTACGGATGTCCGCTTTCCGCCTGTACTTCCCGCTTATCCTGCCAATACAGATTCTGGAGCACCTTGTCTGCCAGCTTCCATACCGCCTGTGCTTCCGGGTAAGTATCATAGAACTCCTTGCCCATTCCTATGTACTGGGAGCCCTGTCCCGGGAATAAATATGCGATCCTGCTCATTTTGTCTTCTCCTAATTACTATGTGATGCTATTGTTCTCCTCGGTTACAGCACATTTTTTATAATGCGCCGTTTTCCATATAACTACGCCGCCTGTCGCTGTTCGATATCTGTTGTCAGCGGTTACCTGTCGCTATATTTTATTTATGCTGTCCTTGTGCCGCTATGCACTCCTGCGCCTGCTGCACTGTTTCTTCAATAATCTCACGGCAGGTCTGTTCTCTGCGGATCAAGCCTGCAATCTGTCCCGCCATCAGTGTTCCGTTTACGGTATCTCCGTCCTGCACTGCCTTCCTGAGAGATCCCAGCGTCAGCTTTTCCAGTTCCATGAAATCGGCATTCTCTTTTTCCAGCTTCAGATACTCCCTGGTCATCTGATTACGTAAAGAACGCACCGGATGTCCGGTAGACATTCCCGTCACTACAGAATCAATATCCTTTGCCTTGATGATCTGATTCTTATAATTTTCATGGACGATGGATTCCTTTGATGCGACGAACCGGGTGCCCATCTGGATACCTTCCGCTCCCAGCATAAAAGCCGCCGCCATTCCTCTGCCATCGGCGATACCTCCGGCTGCGATCACCGGGATAGATACCGCATCCACTACCTGCGGAACCAGCGCCATGGTCGTGGTGGAACCGATATGTCCACCGCTTTCCATGCCTTCCGCCACCACAGCGTCCGCTCCGGCACGCTCCATCATCTTCGCCATAGCCACACTGGCTACCACCGGAATGACTTTCACTCCGGCATTCTTCCACAGTTCCATGAATTTTCCCGGGTTTCCAGCACCAGTCGTTACCGCTTTTACTCCTTCTTTCACGACAATCTTCGCTACATCCTCCGCATTGGGATTGAGCAGCATGATATTCACGCCGAAGGGTTTGTCAGTCAGTTCTTTGCATTTACGGATTTCCTCCCGGACAACCTCAGGCGGAGCGGAAGCGGCACCGATGATACCTAAGCCTCCGGCATTTGATACCGCTGCCGCCAGCTTATGTTCTGCCACCCAGGCCATACCGCCCTGGAAAACGGGATATTCTATTTGTAGAAGTTCCGTGATCTTTGTTTTCATTGTCTTTCTGATCCTTCTCGTCATTCTGCGTTATATTACATATTCTGATGATACCAGGGTCAAAAGGTCTAAGCCCACATGAGCTTGCTCATAAGTGGGTGAAAGACCTTAGGACCCGCCCCGATATGAGCATAAAAGTGGGATGATAATCCCACGATATGCGAATATTGGGTAGGGTGCTATGTGCCAGTGGCACATGTCTAGCACGGACCGAAGCGGAGCGGAGACATGGGAGTGCGTAGCACGAAGCAATCCGTAGGTATCAAAATCGGGGGCTTTTGCCTGCGGATTCTTGCATTCAGGCAGATATGTCGTTCTTACGCATGCTCCTGAATATATCTGATAACATCACCTACTGTTGCCATATTTTCCAATTCCTCGGAAGGAATGGACACACCATATTCCTCTTCAAACGCCATTACCAGTTCAAACAGATCCAGGGAGTCTACTTCCAGATCCTCCTTGAAACGGGTTGCCTCTGTGATTTCTACATTCTCCTGATTTAACTGTTCTCTGATGATGGCTGCTACTTTTTCTAACATGTTTTTGCTCTCCTTATGCATTTCATTATTGTGTTTCTGATACCTTACTTTACTACTTTGTCGTCTCCGGCGTGTTTGCCTTTCATTTCAAATTGTTTTGACTATCAAAGTATTTATCTGCAATATACTACGCTGATGTTGTTCTGTCAACATCTTTTTTTATTATTACCGCTTACAAACTTATTATCATCACGTAAGCAGTAATAATCTCATTGCAAAAGATCCTTTTCCCGGAAAAATACTGCTACAAAAGCGTAATTCCCTTGCCAGGCGGTAAAATCCGGTGGTTTCCATCGGAAAATTTGCAAAAACTACCGCCTGCAAAAATAATTTTTCAAATCAGGCGGTAAATGCCATCGCAAACAATAGAAACTACTAGGTTTTTTCGTTTCTCCCCTTGCCAAACGGTTATTTTTCAGATAAAATAATCTACGTTGTAATCTTTTGGAGACGTATCGAAGTGGTCATAACGGGGCGCACTCGAAATGCGTTAGCCCTTCTCGGGCACGTGGGTTCAAATCCCACCGTCTCCGCACATAAAAAGCCGGTAATCTGTCAAAACAGACTATCGGCTTTTAGTTTTAGAAAAATGTGCAAAAAACATGTTTATTTTCCAGAAAAATGTGTTATGCCTCCCGCAGAATCTGCATGATCGTATCATAATGCTCCGGATCATGCGGGAAGGTGCAGCCCGAGCAATCCTTGATCCGTCTGCCATTTTTCTCGAAATACCTGGGATTCCCGGGGCAGTGCTCCAAGCGGTACATGGGGCAGTAGCAGAACAGGCAGTTGAAATCTGCAAGTCCCTTGTGGCAGGGGAAATATTTACAATCTTTATTCTCAAAAAAACGATAGGAATTTTCCATTTGCAACACTCACATCCTTCCATAACCTGCAAAGTTTGCGCATTGGCGCAAATTTGCGTGTGAAACATAGAACTTCTTCGCGAAAGAGCCTTTGCTCTGAGTGATTAGAAGTTCTTTTCACACTTTACACTACACTTCTTCCGCCATACACATTCCATGGGCAATACCCTGCTCCTTCAGCTGTTCCTCCAGCTGGTTCAAGGCATCATCTTCATCTTCTGCAAACACCATCGCCTGATAGACTTCCTCCGGTCCTTCCGGTGCCAGTGCTGTCACCTCATACATCTGCATGGCAATTACCTCTTTCTTCCTCAAAATACACGTTCACTCTTCTCTTTATTTTATACCCGTTTCCCCGTTTTTTTGCAAGCGAAAAGCGCCACTCCGGGGAAGAGTGCCGCTTTTCAGGAGAGATTTATGTATTGAATGTTGCTGGCGAAATATTAACCCTTGACGCTTCCCATTGCCACGCCCTGGACAATGTACTTGGAAAGGAACAGGTATACGATGATAACAGGGAAGATAGAGAATGCAATCGTTACATACACCTGACCCATATCAAACTTCAGGAAGTCTGCGGAACGCAGCTGAGCGATCAGGATAGGTAATGTCTTCATCTTGTCATCATGCAGAACCAGTGCCGGTGTGAAGTAGTTATTCCAGTTCGCTACGAAAGTGAAGATCGCCTGTACTGCGATTGCCGGCTTCATCAGCGGCAATACGATGGAATTAAATGTACGGAACTCACCGGAACCATCGATTCTGGCTGCCTCTACCAGAGACAGGGGCAATGCACTTTCCATGTACTGCTTCATATAGAAGAAAGTAGCAGGTGCTGCGATTGCCGGGATGATCAGGGGGATAAAGTTATCCTCCAGCTTCATATCAGCTACCAACTGGATAAATCCGAGTGCGGTAACCTGGGTAGGAATGGTCATGATTGCCAGGATAAAGGTAAACATGAACTTCTTTAACTTAAAATCATATACATGGATCGCATATGCGGTCATGGTAGAGAAGTAGGTACACAGCACAGCACTGCAGGTTGCTACTACAAGGCTGTTGATCATACCTCTGACTACCGGCAGGGTTCCTGCCATGACACCCTTCCAGTTCTGGATCAGATGTGTGCTGGGCAGCAGGGTAAATCCCTGTGTCAGCTCGCCTTTGGATCTGGTTGCATTTACAAACAGTATATAGAACCAAAACAGGCAGAGAAAACTCATAATAACCAGTACGATATATGCAAGTGCTCTTCTGGCATGAATGCCCAGACCTTTTTTTGTCTCGTTTGTTTCTACGCTCAACATTTCTGCCACCTCCTACTTATCCTGTTTGCCGTTCGAGAACTTAAATACGATCAAGCTCAGGATACCTGTGATAATGAACAACATTACAGACAACGCACCACTCATTCCGTAGTTCTTACTGTACAAATGGTTGTTCAGGTACATGATCAGGGTCATGCTGGATCTCATAGGATCGCCCTTACCGTTGGTCAGAATCTGAGGTACATCGAACATCTGCAGACCACCGATCAGGGATGTGATCATTACGTAGATCAGAATCGGCTTCAACAAAGGTAATGTAATCTTGAAGAATACCTGGGTAGAGGTTGCTCCGTCTACCTCGGCTGCCTCGAAGAGGGAAGTATCGATACCCATCATACCTGCCATCAGGAGGATCGTTGTATTACCAAACCACATCAGGAAGTTCATCAATGCTACCAGACCTCTGGTACTCCATATGTTTGTAAGGAACTGATATGGCTCTTTTAAGATTCCGATCTGCATCAGCATTTCATTGATAGGACCACCATCAGAGAACAGCGTGAAGAACAACATTGCAAATGCGGAAGCCATGATCAGGTTCGGCAGATAGATAACTGTCTTGAAGAATCTCTGTCCCTTTAATCTAAGGCTGGGATCCGAGAACCATGCACCCAGAAGCAGAGATATGATGATCTGCGGTACAAATCCCAGTACCCACATGATCAATGTATTCTTGGTGTACATCCACAGGTCCGGATTGGACAACAGCTTTGCATAGTTACCAAATCCGATGAAATTCGGTCCGATCTGTGTCAGTCCGGAACGATAATTTTCAAAAAAGCTGTAATAAAATGTCCTGAATAACGGGATCAACTGGAATAATACATACACTACTACAAAGGGGATCAGGAAAATATAACCCCACTTATTATAGCGTACCACCTTTCCGCGTTTTACCTTTGCCATAATGATTCCTCCCTTTTGCCGTCATGCTCTCTTAGCGACTTTACGTTTTTCGTGCCTTTCTTTGTTTCCGATCAGGCTCGCAGCAGCTCTCTTCTTTTTGTTCTTAATTATCTTCTTCTGAAAAAAGCTTCTGCCAACCGGGAATTTTGAGAGAAAAACCGTGCCTACCTGACCAGCCAGGCAGGCACGGTTCTCAATTCCTTATTGTTTCGCTATTCGCTTATCATTTCGGATTAGTGAGTAAGCTCAGGATACTTCTCTTCTACACCCTTGTAGAACAGATCCAGTGCATCATCCAGAGAAGCCTTGCCATCGAAGTAGTTCTTCATAGCATGCTGGAACTCTTCGTTACATCCCTGATCGTATGCAGACAGGTTGCTCAGATCGATCTTCTCAGCGCCTGCGCAGAACATAGCCAGAGGGTTCTGTCCGCCCAATACCTTGCTCTGATAAGAGGTATCTGCTGCCATAGCTTCCATAGCGGGTTTGTTGTTTACGAAATCATCATCAGCTACAACGATCTCTTTCATGATGTCTTCATCAGTGGTCATCTTCAGGATGATATCCTTAACCAGAGAAGCGTTGTCAGTTCCGGTAGCACCGCAGATCCAAGTACCGCCCCAGAAAAAGCCCTGAGGTCCTTCAGTAGCGCCCCAGCCACCCTGATTTGCGATAGATCCATCGGTATCAGCTGCCATGGAGAAGTTGATCAGCCAAGCGGGTCCAAAGTAGCAGAATACTTTGCCATCGGGATAGAAGCCTTTGCTCCAGTCATCAGACCACAGGTCGAAGGTACCGGTCTCCTTAGCGTCAACCATCTTCTTGGAGTCATCAACCCACTTCATCAGGTTGTCATCGATTACGATCTTGCCATCCTGTACCCATTTGCTAGATACGTTGTTGGAGTATACACGATAAGTATCGTTTACGGAAGATACCATGTTGTAACCGGCTGCTTTCATCTTCTCAGCGGTTGCGGTGAAGGTATCCCAATCAGATACAGACTTCTGAACCTCTGCTGGATCATCGGTTCCCAGAACAGCCTTAGCAGCCTCACGGTTGTAAATCAGAACGCCGGGGCAGCCCTGCCATGAAACACCCTTCAGATTGCCGTTGGAGTCGGTAACAACATCCTTGGTGTACTGATACTGGTTAGCCAGATCTGCATCGGTGATGCCCAGATCCTTAACAGGCATTGTGTAGTCGGTATCAACATATTTCAATGCGTAGTCAGCCTCAATCAGGAACAGGTCGATCTTGTCATCAGCTGCTGCATCAGCCTGCTTTAACAGTGTTTCATCCAGATTGTTCTGATAAGCGTTGTCATCAGAAGGAGTGATGTTCCACTTTACAGTGATGTCACCGATCTTACCGGTGGTTCCGTCTACTTCTTCATATCCGGGATAATGATCTGTCAGACGGCTCTTGAACTCTTCGTTCCAGCAGTAGATGTTGAAGACTTTGCCTTCTTCTGCTGCAGGCTCTGCTGCCTCGGTGGATGCAGGCGCCTCGGTCTTAGCTTCGGTGGAAGCTGCGGGTGCCGCATCGGTGGATGCTGCAGGAGCTTCATTGCTGCTGCCACAACCTACCAGCATGCTGGCAAGCATAGCAGTTGTAAGTAAAGCACTAAGTACTTTTTTCTTCATGTTTGTTTCCTCCCATTTTTTGTTGAATGTTTGTTGTAAGTGTTTGTTGCATTTATATTCATATGTCGGCGGTTGCGTCGCTTCCATATAAATGCCTGATTAATTGTCTGTCGGAATTCTGGCCACCGACTTGCCTTCAGCAACTTTCCCGGGTACGATGACCTGTTCTATGATGGTAGTCTTGGGTCTCTCAATGAGACTGATCAGTTCTCTGGCTGCCAGGCAGCCGATCTGTTCTGTGTCCTGTTGGACTGTGGTCAGTCTGGGCTCCAACTGCCTTGCTGCCTGTATGCCATCATAGCCTGCTACCGAGATATCTTCAGGGATCTGTAATCCTCTCTGTCTGATAGCGTTGATGCCTCCGAAAGAAGCAAAGTCATCCGGATAGATGATGCATGTCGGTGGATTCGGGAGATCCAGCAGTTCATTGGTCACACGATAGGTTGTTGTTGTGTCTCTGTAAGCTGCTTCTCTGATATACTCGTCCGGAATCTCCAGTCCCAGACGTTCCGCCGTCCGGTAGAAGCTGGACAACCGTCCCGAGGTAACCGCTGACATTGCTCCGTGAATATAAGCAATTTTCCTATGTCCTCTACTATATATGTACTCCAGCAGTTCTTTCATTCCCGCAACATTGTCCGACATGATTGCGATACGATTGTTGAACAGGTAGTCAATGGTGACTACCGGGATGGAACTCTGTACCAGTTCGATAACTTCGGGATCTCCGAAATCAATACAGGCGAGCACCACTCCGTCAAAGCCTCTGTACCTACTGTGTTCCAGATAGGACATCCGATCCGGCCGGTTCTTGCAGCTATTAATGAATGTAATGTCGTAACCGCTCTTCTCTGCCGTCCTCTTGAAACTGTCCAGTACACTGGAAAAGTAATCATGGGTAAGACCGCTTCTGGCTTCATCTGCAAAGAGGACTCCGATGCCGTAGGTCCTGTTCGTCTTCAAAGCTCTTGCGGAAAGGTTCGGGGAATATCCCATTTCCTTTGCGACCCTTCTGATAGTTGCTTTTGTTTCTTCTCCAATGTCCTTGTGGTCGTTCAGTGCCTTGCTGACAGTTGCAACGGAGACTCCACAAATCTTGGAAATGTCTTTCAGTGATGCCATATCTTTCTCCTGTTCCATGTCTTCGTCATTCCGTCCGACCTGTTTTGTAACTTAATCGTTTTCGTAGTTTTAATATATAACACCTTTGAGCATTTTGCAATACTTTTTTGCAGTTTTTTTCAAAAAAGTATCCACTTTGTCTATAATTAACAATTTCAGATATGCTGTTTTGTACATTTGGCTTGTACATAGATTGTGTTTCTTCTATATAAAGGCAAAGTGTGCGATAACGTTTGCTATTATTTTGTTTCGTAAAACCGGTGTTTCGAAGGTTCTTTCATTTTGTATCTTCTGCCCATGTTTCCCCACTGTTTTTGTATACATTGCGCATTTTACGGGCTTTTTCAAGATTCGTATTGCATTTTTCCCTTTGCTTCTGTATAATACAAATCAGAAATTCGGAGCACTTAATCGTTTACTTAACATTAAGCACTCCGCAGCGAAAAAACAAACACTCAACATACAACAACATGAAAGAAGGAGATTTTCTTATGAAGTATGGTCATTTTGATGATGTGCATCAGGAATATGTCATCACCACTCCCAAGACTCCGCTTCCCTGGATCAACTACCTGGGCTGCAATGAGTTTTTCAGTCTGATATCCAACACCTGCGGCGGATATACTTTCTATAAAGATGCAAAGCTGCTGCGTCTGACCCGTTATCGTTATAATAACGTACCGGCCGACATCAACGGTAAATATCTGTACATTAAGGACGGGGACACCGTATGGAACCCCGGCTGGCAGCCCACGAAGACCGAGCTGGATTCTTACGAGTGCCGTCACGGTATCGGTTACAGCCGATTCACCTCTTCCAAGAACGGTGTCAAGGCTTCCGTGCTCTCCTTCGTTCCTCTGAACGATAATTGCGAGATCTCCCAGCTGACCCTGACCAACGGTAGCTCCGAGGACAAGAAGCTGTCCGTATTCTCTTATGTAGAGTGGTGTCTGTGGAACGCTGACGATGATATGAAGAATTTCCAGCGTAACTTAAGCACCGGTGAGGTCGAGGTACAGGATTCCACCATTTATCACAAGACCGAGTACCGTGAGCGTCGTAATCATTATGCGATCTATTCCGTAAATACGAAGATTGACGGTTTCGATACCAGCAGAGATGCTTTCCTGGGTGCTTACAGGGGGGCTGATTCTCCCGAAGCTGTAGAGAACGGCAAGTGCACGAATTCCATGGCAAGCGGCTGGTCTCCCATCGCTTCCCATCAGATCAACGTGGATCTGGCAGCCGGTGAGACCAAGACCTTTATCTTCGTTCTGGGCTACATCGAGAACCCCGAAGACGAGAAATGGGAATCCTACGGTGTGATCAACAAGACCCGTGCCAAAGAAATGCTGGCAAAATACCAGACCGATGCACAGGTAGATGAGGCTTTTGCAGCATTACAGGCTTACTGGAAACAGCTGCTGGCACGCTACACGGTAGATTCCGCTGACGAGAAAGTCAACCGTATGGTCAACACCTGGAACCAGTATCAGTGTATGGTTACTTTCAACATGTCCCGTTCCGCTTCCTATTACGAATCCGGAATCGGCCGTGGTATGGGTTTCCGTGATTCCTGTCAGGATCTGCTCGGTTTCGTACATCTGATTCCGGACCGTGCAAGAGAGCGTATCATTGATATCGCTTCCACCCAGTTCCAGGACGGCAGTGCTTACCATCAGTACCAGCCTCTGACCAAGAAAGGCAACTCCGATATCGGCAGTGGCTTCAATGATGATCCTCTGTGGCTCATTGCAGGTACCAGTGCTTATGTAAGAGAGACCGGCGATACCTCCATCCTGACCCAGATGGTTCCTTTTGACAACGATATGAGCGTAGCTGCTCCTCTGATGGATCACTTAAAACGCTCCTTAGACTATATCATCAACCACAAAGGCCCTCACAATCTGCCTCTGATCGGCCGCGCCGACTGGAATGACTGTCTGAACCTGAACTGCTTCTCCGCTCATCCCGGAGAATCTTTCCAGACCTTCGGTCCCAGTGAAGGACCCGTTGCAGAATCCGTATTCATTGCCGGTATGTTCGTAAAATACGGCGAAGAATATGCTCAGCTGTGCGAGCTGATGGGTGACGATACCGAAGCAGCCCGCGCACGTAAGGAAGTACAGGCAATGTACGATGCGATCCTGAAGGATGGTTGGGACGGCGATTGGTTTGTACGTGCTTACGATGCTTACAGCCACAAAGTAGGTTCCAGGGAATGCCGCGAAGGTCAGATCTACATCGAGCCTCAGGGCTTCTGCGTACTGGCCGGTGTCGGTGTGAAGGAAGGACTTGCCGAAAAGGCATTGAATTCTGTAAAAGAGAGACTGGATACCAAGTATGGTGTCATGATCTTACAACCTGCATACACGGAGTATCACCTCGAACTTGGTGAAGTATCCTCTTATCCCCCCGGATATAAGGAGAATGCCGGTATCTTCTGCCACAACAATCCCTGGGTATCCATCGCAGAGACCGTTCTGGGCAGAGGTGACAGAGCTTTCGAGATCTACCGTAAGACCTGTCCCGCATACATTGAGGATATCAGTGAGATCCATCGTACCGAGCCTTATGTATATTCCCAGATGGTAGCCGGTAAGGATGCAAAATTCTACGGCGAGGCAAAGAACAGCTGGCTGACCGGTACTGCTGCATGGACTTTCGTAAATATCTCCCAATACATACTGGGTGTATATCCCACTCATCAGGGATTGTCCGTAGATCCTTGTATTCCCAAGGGCTTCGGGGATTTCTCCATCACCCGTAAGTTCCGTGAGGGCATCTATCACATTCAGGTGAAGAACCCGCAGAATGTGGAGAAGGGCGTGGTATCCATGACCGTGGACGGCAAGGCTGTTGACGGACACATCATTCCTTACGAAAAGGGCAAAGAAGAGTACAACGTAGTTATTACCATGGGTTAATAAACCTGATGTACATAGTTTAAAACGATTTCTATCCTCCTTAAAACCCCGGCAGTTGTTGTAGCTGCCGGGGTTTTGCATTGGATATTCGTAGTTTGCGCTACAACATCTACACCATAAGGACAAGCAGGCCGTAAGCAGACGTCGGTACTTATTGACCGTATTGGGGTCAATTATGTACCGCTACGTTCTGCACCAGAGCGAGAGCGTGCCTGCGGTTCTTATGGTGTAGATGTTGTGGACGTTTTTGCGGCTTCCTTCCGGGACTCGATCACGTGCCGGATGGCTGTCAAATGATATTATTTTCTCCATTTTTCTGAAGCAGCTTCCGGTATGTGGCATCCATTCCCAGCGCTCCCAGCGGGGCTGTGATAAGGATGGCCAGCACAGCCACGGACAGAACGATCTTGCCGCAGGACAATCCCATCGATAACGGCACAGAGCCGATAGCAGCCTGCACCGTAGCCTTCGGTAAATAAGCGATCATGCAGAACAGACGCTCCTTCTTATTCAGATTCGTTCCTAACAGGCACAGTGTCACGCCAATGGAGCGGAATATCAATGCCAACAGGATCATTCCTATGGCTGCCAGTCCAGCTTCCATAGTATAGCGGATATCCACTGCCGCGCCCACCAGCACGAACAGCACTACCTCCGCTGCCAGCCACAGTTTACCGAATTTAGCAGACAGTCTGCCGGTGACTTCCCTAGGTGCCCGTATTTTCAGCGCGCAGGCCATGCTCACCACCGCCAACAGGCCGGAGAACGCCACGATCCCCTTTAACAGGGTTTCCAAAGCCATTAACAAGAAGGACAAACCCATGATGATAATAACTTTCATGCTGTTGCGCACATAACTGCCCTTTCGGTACAACAGTTCAAAAAGCTGCCCCAGCAGCCAACCCACCAATGCACCGAACAACACACCCGTCAGGATCGATACCGGGATATTCACAAAATCCAGGGCATTGACCTGTCCACCCTGTGCCATTCCAACAAAAGTGGAAAACAATACTATGACATAGATGTCATCACAGGATGCCCCAGCCAGAATCATCTGCGGAATGCTTTTCTCCGTACCATAGCCACTTTCCATAAGATGTACCATCCGCGGCACCACAACCGCAGGTGACACTGCTGCCAGAACTGCTCCCATGACCGCTGCATCCACTCTGCTGATGTTAAGGATCATGGGTGCAAATATCACAAAAGCCAACAGTTCGCAAGTGGCAGGAACACAAGCCAGCATGACTGCGGAGCGGCCCACTTTTTTCAGATCCTTCAGATCCAATGATAATCCGGCCTTCAATAAAATGATGATCAGCGCGATCTGCCGCAGTTCCGATGAGATATTCAGGATTGACACATCCAGCAGATCCAACACATAAGGCCCCAGAATAATACCCGTAAGCAGCATCCCGATAATACGGGGCAGGTGAATCCTCTGGCAGACCGCCGCCATGAGTAATCCCAGTAAAAAGATCAGTCCCAGTGATGTAAGCATAAAAATTCCTCCGTTTTCTCGCAGCAGGGCATTTTGAATTCCAACAAAAAAGGCTGGTGTCCCCTGCATATTCTGCAGAAGTCATCAGCCAAATCGAATTCGTATGTTCAAATTCCGGCGGTTCGAAGCCTGTGCTTCCGGGAGAACCTCATTCCCGATGTTCTTATTATATACACGGTGCCCGCCCATGTAAAGTCCTATATTTTGCAAATATACCCGCCAGCATCCTGTACTCCATTAAAAAATATCTGCTGTGAGATCATCCCCGAAGTCTGCTGTCGGAATCTCAAAGTCAACAATTCCAACCGCATAGGACTGTAATACATACTGGCCGGATTCAAATACAAAGCCATCCTCTGTAATGTAGAATGTAGGGTCTGCGGGGCCATTATCCGTACCTGCAATGTCCGGCCCATAAATTTCCTGATAGATAGCATTCAAATCTTCCGTACCATCCAACACCACCAGTTTGATACTCTTCTCGTAATCGTTAAAGAAGCAGTCCTCCTTTGCCTGCATTTCCGCTGCCTTTGCTGTCACCAGTTCCAGTGCTTTGTCGCGGAATCCGCTCCCCAGACTGTCAAAAGTAATTCTCTCTCCGGTCTGCGTATAATAGTTCATATAGTACAAAGTATACCATCCATGAGCCCCCTGATCATACCCTTCCAGCCCCCACGACAGGCTGATCACCTTATCATCCGCGCGGATCACACGGAAAGTAAGATCCTCATAGCTCTGCTCATACACCGGCATATCCTCATAAAGTGTACCAAACTCCCCGTTCTTGATTCCTTCTACAAAACTGTCTACATATTCATCCAGCTCTTTCTGAATCTTCATCTGCACCGTCTCATTGCCCGGAATCGTCACTGTAACTGTTGGATAGTAATAGGTATAACTTCTGGTCTTGTCTTCGGGATCACTGCTACCCTCGTGATCCTCTGTGGTAAACTGCACCCATTCACTTCCCTGTATTTCACTCTGGCCTTCTGTCGGTTCCGTCTGTGTGGGCACTTCCGAAGTCTCCTCAGTCCCGGCCGTCGTCTCTTCCGTCGTCTGACCGCTCTGTGTCTCCTTGATGCTGTCTATAACTGTCTCCATCTCCGGATCCGTCACCATCTCCCGGTTTCCGCAGGATGTAAAACCTAACAGTGCTCCCGCAAATACTGCTGCAAAAAATATTTTTTTCATAATCCTCGCCTCCTGATGCCAGTATATCTGCCGATTGCATCATATCTGCATCATTTTTATAATTTTTCTCGATTTCACTTTTTAAATATGATAGACAATTCCCATATTTTGAGCTATAGTAAAGCCAAATCTAAGTATGATTAAAAATAACAATACACATACTATAAAAATCAACCCGAGGAGGACTGTTATGAAAATATTATTTTATGATACCAAAAGCTATGATAAAGAATCTTTCGAGGCAACTCTGAAAAAATTTCCCGGCATCCAGATTGATTACATCCGGTCGGATCTGGATCCCCGTACTGCTGCTCTGGCTGACGGCTTCGATGCCGTCTGTGCTTTCGTCAGCTCCAATGTGAGCGAAGCCACATTAAAAATTCTCCACGAAAAAGGTGTCCGCCTGGTCCTGCTGCGTTGCGCAGGATACAACAACGTGGATCTGGAAAAGGCAGCTGCATATGACATATGTGTCATGCGTGTCCCCGGTTATTCTCCGGAAGCTGTCGCAGAGCATGCCATGGCTCTGGCTCTGGCCTGCAACCGCCGCTTATACAAAGCCTATAACAAGGTCCGGGAAAATGATTTCAGCCTCGCCGGACTCATGGGCTTCAATTTCTATGGTAAGATTGCCGGAATCATCGGAACCGGCCGGATCGGTGCAGCTATGTGCCGGATCTGTAACGGTTTCGGCATGAAAGTCATCGCCTACGATGTCTACGAGAACCCGGATCTGAAAGATTTCGTCACCTATGTGACCTTAGACGAATTACTGGCGCAAAGTGATCTGATCTCCCTTCACTGCCCGCTGATGGATTCCACCTACCACCTGATCCAGCTTGACACCATCAAGAAAATGAAGGATGGCGTCATTCTGGTAAACACTTCCCGGGGTGCTCTGGTCAAGACCGAGGATCTTATCGAGGGCATCCGCCTGCACAAGTTCGCCGGGGTCGGTCTGGATGTCTATGAAGAAGAGACGAAAAACGTCTTCGAGGATCGTTCCGACGAGATTCTGGAGCATTCTACCACCGCAAGGCTTTTGTCCTTCCCCAATGTCATGATCACATCCCATCAGGGATTTTTCACAAAAGAAGCACTGGAAGCCATTGCAGAGACTACCTTGCAGAATGCTCTGGATTTCGAAAGTGGAAAGAAGAGCCCCAATCAGGTGCAATAAAATATTTCCAATCGAGTAGGCTGACTCATCGTATACACAAAAAACGGATGGCCCTCCCAAGCCATCCGTTTTCTCGTTTTTCAGTTTCCCGTCTTATCCTTTTTCTCTATCTCTTACAGTTTTTACGATCAGTCCAGATTCAGTTTCTGACCAACTCTGATCACATTCTGGTTTGTAATCTGTACATTTCTGCGAAGCAACTGTGCCAGAGTCATGTGATTTCTCTTAGCGATCCTGGAAAGCGTATCACCACTCTTTACCGTATAACCGCCCTCTGTATACCAGATGCTCTCGGAAGGTCTGCGGTCAGTAACAGTTACCAGATAATTGCCGCCGCGCTTCAATGCGAACATGGACTGTCCGGTGGAAGTTACGGTAAAGGATCCGCAATACTCCAGGCGTCCCTTCTCTGTATTATAGCGATACAGGTTTGCACTCTTGCCGGAATTGTCCTTGCCTACATTTACATGAATGTTGACATTCACTCCGAAGCTGCCGGTATCTCTGATACCCAGCTGTCTGTTCACGGTTCCGGACTTTGCGGATACCACATTTGCCGGGATTGTGTTGCTCGTCTGGTCTACTGTCAGATCAATATTCTGAATCTTTGACAGATCTTTATTCTTCAGATCCTGTCCACTGATGCTCAGTGCCACACCGTTTCCGCTGTGGAATGCCACCGTCAGCTTCGTACCTTTAATGGTATTCAGTACATTCTGAGGCACCTTGACTTCACCGCTGCATACAAAGTTCATGTTGACACTTGCAATAGCAGGATTTTTCATCATCTCTGCCACCTTATCCTGTACAGAGTTGCTTACATCCGTCCAGTCTACTGCAGGTGCTGCAGAGGAACCGCTGTTGTTGTCATCATCATCGTCATCATCGTTGTTCACCACATCTGCCGCTACCGTAAATACAGCAGAAGGGGTTCCGGTCATTCTGGCTCCAACACCTGCTGGTACTGCGGAAGTCACTGCCAGGAAACCGTTCATATTGATGGTACCGTCCGTATTTCTGCGAATGCCTCCGTGGATTGCACTGTTCATATCCATGTTCTGGAACCATTCTGCTGTAGCTGCTATTCCTTCACTGTTGGTAGAGTTTTCGCCTCTCCAATAATAGTTCATTGCATTTTCGTAGGCACTGGTCTCCTGAGTTCCTTTCGGTTTGAACTGTTCTGCAACCGTCTGCCCTGCTGCATTGCTGCTATCCTTAAAGGACAGGATTCCTTTTGCTATAAATGCAGTATTCTTTGCGTCATTTGTATAGAATGCCACGTTAAAGGACTCATTGTTATAACTGGTAGAAGAATATGCCTCAATATCCGGACAGCTGTTGGAATCAATACCCTTTGCCTTATTGCTGAAGGATACGCTGTTGCGCAGGATATGCTGTCCACTGATGCTGGAACCACCCATCTTGAAGCCGTTACCGTTACCCGCATCTACTTCCTGTCCATTCTCATCCAGTACATAACCGTTCTTAAATGCCACACTGTTCTGAATCGTTACCTGTCCGATGGCACCGGTCTCTACCTTTGCGAACAGATCCCATCCGTCATCGGCATTGTAAGCTGCGATACATCCGTCAAATACGTTGCCGTCTGCTACCGTCAGTTTTGCCGCAAATCCATCCGCATCCTCATATCCCGCATCTGCATTCAGATAAGAAGTGCAGTTCAGGATCAGGTTGTGGGACGGCCAGTCTTCCCAGTTATCTGTGCTCTTATATCTGCTGATCTGAAGACCGGTATTACCATTTTTGTAGGTCACTACGTTGTCCACAGTGTTGTAGCTTCCGGATACCTGAATACCCTTCTGCGCATTTGCGGATCTCGTAACATCAAATCCCTGGAAATACCAATAATTGCCTGCCAGGATCATACCCGCACATCTTCCCTGGAAATCCAGTACCGGGCGTGTGGCAGCTTCCGGATCTGCGATCATGTAAATCTTCGCATCTGCGGTTCCGTTAACGCCTCTTTCTACAATGACTGTCTTGTCCAGTGCATAAGTTCCGCCCTTTAACAGGATCGTCCGTCCGGGAGCAGCACTCTTCACTGCGGTATAAATATCTACAGGATCATCCTTTGCACCGCTTCCATAGCTTCTGCCGTCGGGACTTACATAAATATAACTTCTGTCTTTTACATTATAGGTTACGTTGAAATCAAATTTCACAGTATCATAACTGCTTAAAAGAGAATACTTTGCAGGCTTGTAATCTGCATCCGGTGTGAACTCCACTGCAAAAGTATTGCTGCCCTGCTCCAGAACCGTATTGACACGGAACTTGGTCTTGGCATCCACATGCTGTCCGGATACCACTGCCTCCCCCTTGCTGTTCGTAATACTCAGAACGCCATCGGCATTGCCGTAGTATACCATCTCATAGTTTGCATTGTTGGCAACCTTGGCAGACTCAATGCTGAAGTTCGGGGTTACATAAGTAATCGGTCTTGCTTCTGCAGGTGCATCGTTTTCCGGAGCCACTGTGGTCAGGCTCATATTGCTGAAGCTTACCTTAGCACTTCTGGAAGCATAGAAGCCTACATAAATATTGTTTTCATCCAGTCTGGTCAGTTCATCACCGTTGTCACCGTGGTAATATTTGTTGGTCACGGTCTCTCCGGTAGCTGCATTGGTATAGCTTAAGAAATATCCGGTATTGTTTCTCTGGATCGTCATATGGAAGGTTGTCTGTGGATTGACATCTGTGATATCCTTTAATGCTGCCTCATATCCGCCTACCATATTATAAGTTCCGGCACCCTGCCCACTTGCTACGGCACTGGTCTCAAGTGTTCTCATGGCCGTCTGGAAATCATCTACTACAGTGTCTGCCGCAAGATTCTCCGGTGTTACACCGATTTTCTCCTGAGATCCGACACCCAGCTTCATGGTGTACTTATCTCCGGCATCAGATACCTGACCGGCCTCTGCATCCCAGAAATATTCCACCTTGGTCGCACTTACCATATAAGAGTTGTTCCAGAAAGAATTACCGGAACCGTTCTCTCCCACACGGTCTGCTACCATCAGGCCGAAGCCTTCCTGACCATTGGTAAACTTCCAACTATCTACGGTTACATCTGCGGACAGTGTAAAGTTCTCTGTCTCAGGATCAATGGTGGTATAGTAGAATGCCACACCATCGGTGGAGTTCGGTACCAGCTTACCCTTGCTGTTCATACTCCATACTTTCAGATCCTGGGTATCATAACTTCCGCTGAAACCATTGTTCTTGCCGCCTTCTGACATCGTATCTACGCTGGAACCGAATGCGGAATAATTCCAGGTCTTTACTGCATCTTCTGTTATCGTTAATTTCACCTCTGCCGGTTTGGAAATATCATTTCCTCTGACTGCCGCAACTCCGAAAGTATATTCCTGTCCTACGGTCAGTCCTGAAATTTTCTGTAATAACTTTGTCACACCCTCTGCATATACCTTGCCATCCACATATACTGTGTAGTTCTCCGCTTCCGGAACAGCCTGCCAGGTCAGCTTCACGTTGCCATGGCCTTTGTTCTCGGCGTTTAAGCCTGCGGGAGTTGCCATAGGAAGGACAAAGTTAACGCTGGTTGTCGTATTACTTACCTTAGAAGCTTCGCCGGTACGGATCAACTCTGCTTTAAAGCTGTAAGTACCGGATGCTGCCGGTGTGAATTCTGCTACTCCGGATTCTCCTTCGGCAGTTATAGACTGTTTATTTACCGCCTTACCATTTGCATCGTACATAGTCACATCCAAGGTCTCTGCATAAATTCCACCTACCTGTGCAGTGTAAGGAACAGAAATTGTTCCTCCCTTTACAGAAGGAGTTCCAAGTACGGGAGTCTCGATTTTGTTCCAATCCAGAGACGTTCTGTAATCTACGGTAATTCCATACATCTTGATTTTGGATCCGTGTGTATATAAATAATAAGTTTTTCCTGCTTCTACCGGAAGAATCAGAACCTTTCCACCAGTTTGTGTATTTGTTGTATTATCAAATTTCAATACTTCCTTGGGACCGTTTGCAGTCTCTTCCAGGAAATAGTAAACTTTGCTTACAAGGGATACTGTAACCTTCAGCTTACCCGCCTTTTCTGCAACCAGTTTCACCGCAGCACCTGTAGTAGGGATTGCTCCATTATTTGGTGAAGGATTCTCTTTCGGGGTCTGTACGGTTCCCTCATATAAAACACCACATGCCTCTAACGTATTCGATGTATAAGGCATATCTGCCAGAACAGAAATACCGCCTTCATAAGTCTGTCCTTTTAACAGTCCACCGCTCAGATCCAGTTCATGCAAATCTGCATCTTTTGCACTTATAACCACATTTGCATTTGTAGTTTCTCTTGACGCTTTGTATATTGTACTGTTATTGATCTTAATAATTGCGTTGTTTACTGCGCAGCTTACTTTATATACCTCTCCAATCGTCAGAGATACTGCTTCTCCACTCTTAAAGCTATGTACGTCGGCAGTATCTTTCATATTGGTCAATGTCACCGCTCCATCACCCAGCAGACCATCTGCATCTTTCACAGTGATCGTTGTCGCTACCTGTGTGGATTCTATAGAAATGATCAGCTCTGTAGTTTCTTCTGTAACAGTAACCGTTTTTTCACCATTTACTTTCGCATCAGCTAATGCCATACTCGTAGAAATCTCGTAGGTTGCACCTACCTTAAGGGGTACTGTTCCATTAGGTGTCAGCTGAACAGTATCACCAGCATCTGCTGTATTGATCAATGTTAAAGTCGCACCATTCTCCAGTTCAGAACCTTCTGCCAGTTTTACCAGTGCTTCTACTTTTGCCTTACCTAAGGTAATGGTAGTGCTAAAAGCTTCCGTACCGGTGGTAATGGTGGTCTTACCGTCTTCTGCAACAGCGCGGACATTCTCGTTCGGAGCAACGATGTTGTACTTAGTTCCGGCACTCAAGGTAATATCCTCATTTTCAACTCCTACAGCTAACTCTACTGTATCTTTGTTCTCTGCTGCGGTCAGGCTAACCTTTTGGCCTTCCTGCACCAATCCGTTCGTGTTATCTACAACTGCAATGTTACCAGAAACGGTTGCACCTGCGGGAACATCCTGCGATGTCTCTGTTACCTTAATACTTATGATTCGAACGCTTCTCTCCGTAAATCCTTCTGCACTAATGATTGAGTAAGTACCTGTAGCAAGGTTCGAGTAAGTTACTGTTTCACCAGTTGTTCCTGTAGCTTCCTTCACAGAATCTGCTATCTGTGTTCCATCTTTTTTTAATGCCAGTTTCGAGGTTTTTCCACCACCAGTACTACTAAATTTCACTTCCAAGGTTGCCGTTCCACTAACCGTAAAATTTATGGCAGATTTTCCTTCCTTATTTGACAGTTCAACAGCTTTTACTTTTGTTGCTTCACTGTTTAATCTACACATTGCACTTCCAACAAGTGCATAATAGCTGTCTGCCATCATATCATTTGTAAATGGATCCGTATCTTTTTTTCCTTCTACAGGTAGCTTTGTAAAGTTCACCTCATGGACCGTCTCCGCAGCCTTCACACTGGCAATACCGCCCAGCAGATCCACCGGCATGACACCCAGCAACATAGCCACGGTCAACATAAATGCCAGAAATCTTTTTCTCTTACATCGACTCATACAATCCTCCCATTTTTTTACGGTAGCGCTCTAATCTCCGTAATTTTTTGCACTGTTTTCTGTTCTTGCGCTTTGTTGTAAACGATTACATTTGTAAGCTCTTACAACACTATGTACTGTATATTAGCACTATCACTTCACATTAGTAAACTGTTTTTGTGTATTTTGAATATTTTTGTAAGTTATTCCTATATTTTTTGAGCAAATTTTAGCTATTATTTTTGCGCAACATTTATTTTTTATAAAATATGCACATTTTCTCATGAAATGTCTATTTAGGAAGAGTAAGCGTTTACATTTTCCTTCTGCATTCATTTCCCATAGCCGCAATATCTCTTGCCAAAAGTTATATAAACTTATATAATAATTACAAAGTTATATACACTTATATAAAGTTATATAAGATTTTAAAAGTTATATAAACTAATATAAGAAAAGGAGGTTTTCATTATGAGTACCAATCCGTTTACGGTATCTTTTGGAAAAAAACCGTTGCAATATATCTCCCGTCTCACGGAAACAAACCAAATTCTGGAAAGCTTTTGTGCCGAGATTCCATCCAATCAGATCTACATGATCACCGGTGTCCGTGGCTCTGGCAAGACTGTAATGATGACAAATATTGCTTCGGAATTACGAAAAAGAGAAGACTGGATCGTTGTGGAACTGAATCCTACCAGAGATTTACTGCAAAGTCTTGCTGCAAAAATCTACAGCATTCCCGAATTACACACGCTGTTCATTAATGCAAAACTTGACTTTTCTGCTTTTGGTCTGGGAGTATCCATTGAAAACGCTGCTCCGGTCACGGATATCGAAAACGCTCTGGAACTCATGTTGAAATATATCCAGAAAAGTGAAAAAAGGTTGCTGATCAGCGTTGACGAAGTGACGAATTCCGAATATATCCGAATCTTTGCAAGCTCCTTTCAGATTTTTTTACGAAACGACTATCCCATCTTTTTACTGATGACGGGATTATATGAAAATATTTATAATCTTCAAAATGATAAAGTACTGACCTTTTTATACCGTGCACCCAAATTAATCCTGGAGCCACTCAATTATACCGCTATCCGCAAACAATATATGGATATCTTTTCTCTGGATATAGATGCTGCCGGAGAACTGGCTTCACTGACCAAAGGCTATCCTTTTGCCTTTCAGGTACTTGGTTATCTCTACTGGGAAAATCGCAATAAAAAGACTTTGGAACAGATTTTGCCGGAATATGACCAATATCTGGATGAATATGTATACAGTAAAATATGGTCGGAATTATCCGATCTGGATAAAAAAATCGTAACTGAAATGTCTCTCAGCGGAGAGACTCAGGTAAAAGCTCTCCGTGAGCGATTAGATATGAAATCTGAACTTTTCTCTGTCTATCGTGAGCGTTTAAAGAGAAAAGGTGTCATTATTTCCAAAGAATACGGGAAAGTCACGCTGGCCTTACCTCGCTTTGATGAGTTTGTAAAAATACAACAGCTTATGTAACTGCGGGACGCAGCGTCTATTCCACGCCCCGCAGGATAACTTTCCCCACATATTTCCGGACCAGTTCCTCCATCTGTTCCAGTTCCTCTCTGGAAAATGCGCCGAACGGATCTACTCCGCCCGGTTTCACATCGTCACATTCCACTGTCTGTATCATCCGGTACAGGCAGTTTTCATTCTCTTCGTAATTCTGAAGATAATACGCAGGGCATCCCGCAATCCATTTACCGATTTTCTCAAATTCCGCCACGGTATGAATTCCCTTTACCACGGTAGTGCGGAATTCATAGGGGATGCCACTGCTTTTCAGGATGCCGATACTCTCCTCGATGCGGGAGATATCTATATGCGGCAGTCCCGCCGCCCGGGCATAATTATCTCTGGACGCCTTGATATCCATCGCCACATAATCAATCAGATGCTCCTGCATCAGATCCCACAATACTCCCGGCATATAGCCATTGGTATCCAGCTTGATCGGATATCCGAGTTCCTTGATCTTGCGTAAAAAATCCTTCAGATCCTTTTGCAGAGTCGGCTCTCCGCCGGTGACGCAGACCCCCTGGAGAATCCCCTGCCTTTTTTTCAGGTAAGAGAGTACTTCTTCCTCCGGAATGAGCGGCTGGCAGCCGGGATCCAGCACCAGTTCCCCGTTGTGACAAAACGGACAGCGAAAATTGCAGCCCCCTGTAAAAACAGTGGCTGCAATATGTTCCGGATAGTCTAATAAAGTTGTCTTGTTAAAACCATGTATCTGCATAGTTTAAGTCCTCGGCATAGTGGAATCCCGCACCACCAGTTCTCCGTCGAACACACAGTGCTGGTGCTTCGCCTTTTTCCCGATGATGTCGAACAGGATCCGGGCCGTCTCTCGCGCCATGCTGTCCACCGGCTGCTTTAAAGTCGTCAAGGACGGGATAACATATTTCCCGATTTCCACACCATCAAAGCCTGTCAGGGAAATATCTTCCGGTACCTTATATCCGGCATCAGACAATGCTTTTCCTGCACCGATTGCCAGCATATCGGAGATTGCGAAGATCGCCGTGCACGGAATCTGCTTCTCCAGGAATTCCTTCGTCACCATATAGCCATTCTCCAGGGAGTAATCTTCCAAATCACTCCTCATAGGCAGGATCAGTTCTTCTCTTACTTCTATTCCGTTATCCTTCAACGCCTTTTTATAGCCCTCCAGACGCAGCTTACCGATGGAAGCATCCGTTTTGCGGGCACAGAGGATTGCAATATCCTTATGTCCGTTCTTGCACAGATAGTCCACCATCTTGTAGCTTTCCTTGGTATCATCCACCGCTACGGAGGAATAGGTGTTGCGGCTGAAGCCCTTGGGCAGCATTCCCGTGGTACTTAAGATAAACGGCACATGAAGCTGTGCCAGCTTTTCCTCACTGTGCACCAGATAACCGCCGAGGAAGATAATGCCGCGAAGTCTTTTTTCCTTGACCAGCTTCAGTGCCACTTCCACTTCGTCCTCGTCATAGTCTACATGCTGCAATACCATGGCGTAAGATTTTTCCTTGATCTCTTCTTCCAATACCTTGATCATCTGGCTGAAGAAAGAGTTGTTAATACCTTTGACCAGTACTGCAATTGCCTTGGCATCCTGACGTTTCAGGTTTCTGGCACTGTTGTTGGGTACGTAGTTATTCTCTTTGATCACCCGCATGATCATTTCCTTGGTCTCAGGATTGATGTCCGGGTGGTTATTTATGGCACGGGATACCGTGCTGACACCGACACCGCAGATTCTTGCGATGTCTTTGATCGTGATTTCCTCCATGGAGCACAAACCTTTCCAAGCCTACGGACCTATCTGCCGTACAGCTTCGTCATACTGCGGATCCGTCCTGCAAGCTCCTTTGTAAAATCTCCGTTCCCCATTCTCCACTTCCAGTTGATGCCCAGTGTGGAAGGAATGTTGATGCGGGCCTCCGATCCCAGTCCAAGATAATCCTGCATGGGAATGATCGCCAGATCCGCTACGCTGGACATTGCGGCACGCACAAATTCCCAGGGAAGCTGCTCTCTGGGAATCGGCTCTCCGTCCGCATTTTTCAGACGCAGATAGTCGTCACAGAGCTTTTTGTCAGCTCCCTTCAAGGTGTCATACCACCCCATCACAGTATCATTATCATGAGTTCCCGTATATACCACGCAATTATGTGTATAATTATGCGGCAGATAATCACTTTCCTCACGGGAATCAAATGCAAACTGCAAAATTTTCATACCTGGATAACCGGATTTCTTCACTAATTCTATCACAGATGGTGTTAAAAAGCCAAGATCTTCTGCAATAACTTCTTTTTCTCCCAATTTTTCCTTCATGGAACGGAAAATATCATATCCCGGGCCATGTTCCCAGTGGCCGTGCTCCGCAGTGGGTTCCCCATAGGGAATCGCATAATAAGCATCGAATCCACGAAAATGATCGATACGTACCACATCATAGCGTTCAAAGCAGGCTGCCAGCCGCTGCATCCACCAGGCATAACCGGTCTCCTTGTGATGTTCCCAGTTATACAGAGGATTGCCCCACAGCTGTCCGGTGACGGAAAACGCATCGGGAGGGCATCCCGCCACTGCTACCGGCTCACAATTCTCATCGAACTGGAACAGCTCCGGATTCGCCCAGGCATCTGAGCTGTCAAATGCCACATAAATGGGAATATCCCCAATAATCTTGATGCCGTTATCGTTGGCATAGGTCTTTAGTTTCTCCCACTGTACCTGGAACAGATACTGCTGGAACTGGTAAAACATAATCTCTTTCGCATATTTTCTGCGATATTTGTCCATGGCAGCCGGGGTTCTTAGCTTGATATCCTCTTCCCAGGCTGCCCAGCAGATGCCGCGGAAACCATCCTTGATGGCCATATAAAGTGCATAATCCTCCAGCCAGTATGCATTCTTCTGTACAAACTCCTGGAATCTCGCATCTTCTTCAATATGACTGTTATCAAACGCTTCCTTCAACAGGCGGAAACGGCTCTTATAGATTTTGCCGTAATCCACGGAATGGATATCCGTGCCGAAGTCATAGGTATTGCACTGCTCTGCGGTCACATAGCCTCTCGCCACCAGATCCTCGGGATCAATAAAGTAGGGATTACCCGCAAAAGTGGAAAAAGACTGGTACGGAGAATCTCCATAGCTGGTGGGTCCTAATGGCAGGATCTGCCAGTAGGCCTGACCGGCTTCTTTTAATCTGTCAATAAATTTATATGCTTCCTTGGAAAAGCAGCCGATTCCGTAGCGGGACGGCAGGCTGCTCACCGGCAGTAATATTCCGCTTTTTCTCATATTAATAACCATATCTTTCTATTTTTTAGCCCTTAACCGCACCGGCTACCACGCCCTCGATAATGTACTTCTGACAGGTCAGATAGAAGACGATAATAGGGATTACGGACAGTACCAGCAGTGCCATCATGGCACCCAGATCCTTTGCACCGTAAGAACCTACCAGGTATTGTACTACAACCGGTATGGTCTTGTAATTAGTACTCAGGCCGATCACCAGATAAGGCAGCAGATAGTCGTTCCAGATCCACATGGCATTCAGGATGGCTACGGTGATGGCAGTAGGCTTTAAGATCGGCATTACGACACCAAAGAAGGTCTGCAAAGGGTTACATCCGTCGATCATGGCTGCCTCTTCGATGTCCAGTGGAATCGATTTGATGAATCCACAGAACATGAACACGGACAGGCCGGAACCAAATCCCAGATACAGCAGCACCATTCCGGGAGGGTTGTTCAGGTGGGTCATATTAGCCAGCTTAGACATAGTGAACATTACCATCTGGAAAGGCACGATCATGGAAAATACGAACATGTAATACAGCACGTTGGCCACGCCGGTTTTCACTCTGGTCAGATAGTACGCAGTCATGGAAGTGAACAGAATGATCGCTGCCACGGAAAATACAGTGATAAATGCAGACCACCCGAAAGCTGTGAAAAAACCGGTTTTTTCAATACCGTTCACATAGTTGGTCAATCCCACAAAGGTCTCTGCGGTAGGCAGTGCAAACGGATTGTTGCTGATGAACAGTTTTCCCTTAAAGGAGTTGATCAGCACGAAGAAAATAGGTGTCAAAAATGCAACTACCAGCAGACACAGGATACAAAATATGATCACATTGGAAGTTTTTTTCTTAGTCATTATTGTTCTACCTCCTTACGTCTGGTAAGTACCAGCTGTCCCAGGGCTATGACTGCCACAACGATGAAGAACAGTACTGCTTTTGCCTGACCGACACCTTCGTAACCGTTTCTGCCGTAGAAAGTATTGTAAATATCCAGAGCCAGCATTGCGGTCTTTTTGCTGGGAGCACCGGCAGTCAGCGCCAGGTTCTGGTCAAAGAGCTTGAAACTGTTGGATACAGTAAGGAACAAACATATAGTAATAGATGGCATAACCATCGGAATTTTCACTTTGAATAAAGTCTGTAACGAAGTAGCTCCGTCAATCTGTGCTGCTTCGATCAGGTCTGTAGGTACATTCTGCAGTCCTGCTACATAAATGATCATCATATAACCGATCATCTGCCAGTTCATCAGGATAACCAATCCCCAGAAACCATAGGTAGGATTAGCTACCAGTGTGGTCTCATATTTCAACAATACCGCATTGATCATCTGCTGCCAGATATAACCCAGGATGATACCACCGATCAGGTTCGGCATGAAGAATACGGTACGGAACAGGTTGGTTCCTTTGATCTTTCTCGTCAGTGCCAGTGCCAGAATGAACGCAAACACATTAATAGTAACAATGGACACTACGGAGAATTTTAGAGTAAATCCAAATGCGTTGACAAAATCTTTGTCCGCAAAAATTTTAATATAATTACCTAAGCCTACAAATTGCGCGTTTGTAATTGTCTTAAATTTGCAAAAGGACAGATATACGCCCATGACAAACGGTATGATAAAAGCAAAGGAAAACGCGATCAGGGTAGGCAGTACAAAAATGGGAAAATATCTTTTTAATGTCTTTTGCATAAGCCTGTCTCCTTTTTTACAAACACGGGGGCCGTGGTACCACCACCGCCCCTGTGTCTGAAGTTATATAAGATGGATTAAGTTATTGTCTTTTTATTGATGGAGCTTAGTTAGCTGCGGTTGCGGCCTTTTCAGCTGCCCATTCGTCAACTACTTTTGTCTTTACAGCGTCCCAGTCGATGGAACCGGAAGCGTACTCCAGAAGAGCTGCACCGAAGTCATCCTTGAACTGCTGGCTGGGGAAGGAAGTGAAGTTCCATGATACAGATGTCTTGGAGGTATCTGCCATGTAACGAAGAACTTCCTGTGCCAGAGGATCGGTGGGCTTTTCGTCATCGCTAAAGGTGTTGAAAGGAGCGATGAATCCAAGGTCGTTGGTTACTGCTGCCTTACCGGTCTCAGAAGAGAACAGCCACTCAACGAATGCGATAGATGCTGCCTGATCCTCAGCAGAAGCTTCCTTGTTGATGCAGAAGAAGTTCTCAGTACCGGTGCACAGTCCCTGATTCTCTTCACCTTCAACGCCGGTATAAATAGGAAGGAACTTAACATCTTCAGCCTTAACGGTGTTGCCGTCTACGCCATTGATCTGGCTCCATCCCCAGTTACCGTTCTGTACCATTGCTGCCTGGCCCAGAGCGAACTCAGCCATGGAGTCGTCTACAGACTTGCTTCCCAGCAGGCCGGGTGCTGTGCAGGAATTGTTGATGTACAGATCGAAAATGTTCTTGAAGTTATCGGAGTAAGTGAACTCCAGGTTATCGGTATCGGTGATACCCTTGTCCTTGAACTCGTAGTATACAGGGATGTTAGCCAGATGAGTCTGCCATCTCCAGTCTTCACCGGGAGTCAGGGATGTAGAAGCGAATACGCCTTCAATACCCAGTTCATCTTTCTTAGCCTGCATATCTTCTACAACCTCTTTTAACTTGGCGAAGTTGTTGATCTCATCCATGCTTGCTGCCTTAGCACCATCCAGTGCGAAGTACTTCTGCATGATAGCGTCGTTGTAAATGATACCGTAACCCTCTACTACGTAAGGGATTCCGTATACACCACCATCTTCGCCGGTGATTGCCAGGCTCTTATCCATTAACCAGCTGTACAGGTCTGTATCCTTTAAGTCTGCACAGTAGTCTTTCCAGTTCTGATAACCGATAGGTCCGTTGATCTGGAACAGGGTAGGTGCTTCCTTGTTAGCGATCTCAGACATCAGGGTCTGCTCATAAGTACCACTTGCTGCGGTTACAACCTTTACAGGAACACCAGTCTCCTCGGTATATTCCTGAGCCAGCTTCTGCCATACTTCGTCAACTTCAGGTTTGAAGTTCAGATAGTATACAGAGCCTGCTGCCTCTGCGGTCTTCTCTGCGGTCTTCTCTGCCGCCTCGGTAGTTGCTGCTGCGTCCGTCTTGTTGTCGGTAGCAGGGGTGGTTGCTGTTGCATTGTCAGCATTTCCACAACCGGTCAGCATGGAAGCTGCCATTACTGCACAAAGTAAAACACTTGCCAGTTTCTTCTTCATAATCTTACCTCTCCTTTTTTGTTGGAACGGGAACCCTTCATAATTCTTGCTATACTCCCGTCAGGTTGTCGGAAACGGTTTCGGTATTGTTCCCGGTAACGTTTCCGTTGCTGTAATTAGAAAATAGCACATTCACGAACTGGTTGCAAGTGCTTTTCTGTAAATCCCTGGAAGTTTGTATATTGTTCTCAAAATACTTCTCGCAGTTTTGTGCATTTTCACAATGACTTTATAATTCTTCTGCCGCTTATATTCTTTTTTCAAATAATTAACCCCTCGAGCGGACTGTCTCCTACTCGATTTTTATACTTTGCACACCATCTCGCTTAAAAGCTCGATGATGTACATTCGCCAGGTACAGATTCTTGTGCAAACACAAATCTGTACCTGGCTCATCGTATACACAAAAAGAGGTGCCGCCTCATCCTTCTGCAGCACCTCCCGGGTTCTTTTTTCTATTTTATTTTTACAGATACTTTTTCCAGCCTTCCGGCAGATATTTTGCCGTGCTGCGGAGCATATCCCTTACCAGCTCTTCCACCTGTTCTCTGGAAGCTCTTCCTTTCACCTGCGGATCCTCCAGGAATGCTTCCACCACCAGATCAAAATCACACAGAATAGCTGCTTTCAGAATCCGCTCATGGTTTGCCACATGGGGATCCACCAGCTCCTTGATCTGCTCCGGAAGCTCTCCGGCATACAACGGGCGGATGGCATCTCTCTCGAATACCGCATTGGTCTCTACAACCGCACTTTCCGGCAGATTGGCAATCTGATGTCCGGTATTGGGAATATTGACATTGCTGATCTTGCGGGTCAGTCCGCAGAGTGCCTTGATCAGCTGGATACCTTCCTCCCCGGTAGGCTTCAACTCGATCTCTTCCTCACCGGCTGCCAGTCTCGCGCTCTTTGCCAGACGTTCCTGCAGATCCTTCTTTCTCCAGTCTACGGTAGTCAGACCGAATTTCCATCTCTTTACCGTCTCGGGATCTTTCAGGTAACTGTCACCCACACCGGGCATGAATTCCACCAGATGCCTGTCGCCTGCTGCTGCGATCAGACCATATTTGCGGAACAGATCAAATTTCACAATATGGGCACACTCGAAAGTAGAGTTCGCCCAGTTTTTATCTGCTTCTTTGTAGCCGTCTTCCTTATGCTCCTCGGTATATTTCCGGTAAATGGGGAACAGATCGATTCCCTTATAGGAAGCATAGTCAAACCAGGTGAAATGGTTGATACCCAGTACATTGATCTGAATATCCTCACGTTTCACATCCTTAAGCCCCATGGTCTCTTCCAGAATACCCTTTAACACTTTCTGGGTACCGAATACTTCATGGCAGCATCCAAAAGCTTTGATCTCCGGAAAAACGTAGTACAAAGTCTTCACGCACAGGGACATGGGGTTGGTGTAATTAATGACCCAGGCTTTCGGTGCATATGCCCTGATGGCCTGTGCGATCTCCACATACATGGGAATTGTACGCAGTGCTCTCATGGCACCGCCGGGGCCTGCGGTATCTCCTACAGACTGATAGATTCCCAGTCGTTCCGGCATATGTACATCCACAGCCATCTCATCAAAAGTTCCCGGCAGAATAGAGATCACGATGAAATCCGCACCGGTCAATGCGGACTGTAAGCTGTCAGAAACAGTATAGTTCCATTTGCCCACCACATCCTCTCTTGCAGAAAGTCTGTTGCCGATGATCTCATTGTGTTTTGCCGCCTCCGCATCAATATCATACAGGCGGATGGTTCCGGACAGTTCTTCATCCATGGCCAGATCCGTCATAAATGTCCATGCCCATCCTCTGGAACCACCGCCAATATAGGCGATCTGTAAATCTTTTACCTTTCCGTCTGCATACTCCATTTTTGTATCCTCCTTATGTGTTTCCGGTCCTTGGGATCCTCTGCTCCATCGGCCCGTACTGCCTTCTCTATATTGCACATTATAGCCTATGGCTGTATAATAATCTTGCTATTATTTGCGTATTTTTTTCCATTTTCGTACTATATTGACTTTTGTTTTTATACAAGTCCATAGATTTGTAATATAGCCTGCGCATACTGTTTTTCAGAATGCAGTCTAATATAGCACTAATATAGCATAGGAAAAAGGAGATCACTATTATGTTTGAAACAGGGGATTTTCAGACACCGGCTCCACCGGAATCAGGCGTTGCGGACAATGCTGTTGCTTCGACGCCTCAGGATCACTGGCTCTATAATGAGCTTGTAGACGGATTCCACATCGACCGTGTTGTACGGGACTATAATTATTCCATGGATATCCGTCACATTCACGAAGAATACGAGATTTATTATCTTTTAGAGGGGGAACGGTATTATTTTATCAACCAGCAGACCTATCTGGTCACCCCGGGAACGCTGGTCTTCATTGACAAGGAGCAGATCCACCGCACCGGTATGGCTTCCGCCGGACCACATCACGACCGGATCGTTTTAGGAATCATGGAAGAGCCTTTTTCTACCTTTCTGGCATCTTTCGGAGGATTGCAGCTGCAGAGTTTTTTCACGGAGCAGGGCAGTATTCTGACACTGCCAGAAGAAATGCGCCCCTATATCCAGTCTCTGTTGCAGGACATTGCCTCTGAGCTGATCCACAAAAAGCCCGGCTATCTTCTGGCCGCCATGACGAAGCTGGCAGAATTTTTCATTGCCGTGCTGCGCTTGCAGCCCGAGGGTCCCGTTGTCTCATCCCCGGCCAGACATTCGAACCCGAAGTATCAAAAGGTCGATGAAGTGGCGCACTATATTGTAGAACATTGTACTGAGCGGATCTCTCTGGAGGATCTCGCTGGGCGGTTCTATATCAACAAATTTTACCTGAGCCGTATTTTCAAAGAAGTCACCAGTTTCACCATCAACGATTACCTGAATGTCAACCGCATCAAAAAAGCCCACCGGCTCCTTCTGGAAACGGATGACAGCATCACTTCCATTGCGGAACAGTTGGGCTATGAAAATATTACTTATTTTGAACGGGTGTTTAAAAAATACCGGAATATGACACCGTTAAAATACCGAAATTATTATCGGTCGGAGACGGAGTGACCTATGAATCTGCAGCTGTCTGAACGTATACTCCTTGTCTGCTTCATGATAAGTCGCTCTACAACAGATCACTCAGTCTTGCGAACTGCTCCAGTGTCAATGCCTCACCTCTTACGGTAGGGGACAGGCCCATCTGTGTCAGGGCTGCTGACGCGGATTCCTTGGTGATGCCTGGGAGGCCCGCATTTCCCAGACCATTCACCAGGGTCTTACGGCGCTGGTTGAAGGAAGCCCGGATCAGGGCGAACATCTTCTTCTCATCCTTCACCTGTACCGGCGGTTCTTCGTAGCGGGTCAGGCGGATGACCGCACTGCCCACATTCGGTCTCGGGATGAAGCAGTTGGGCGGTACATTCGCCACGATTTCCGGCTTTGCATAATACTGCACCGCCAGAGACAGGGCGCCGTAATCCTTCGTGCCGGGGCCTACCTGCATACGGTCCGCCACTTCCTTCTGCACCATGATGGTGATGCTCTTCAGCGGCACACGGCTCTCGAATAAGCCCATGATGATCGGTGTCGTTATGTAATAGGGCAGGTTTGCCACCACCTTGATGGGGCGTCCTCCGTTTTTCTCTTCCACCAGCCGGTTAATGTCCACTTTCAGGATATCGTCATTGATGACCGTGACGTTATCATAATCCTGTAATGTCTCTTCCAGAATAGGGATCAGTGCCTTGTCGATCTCCACGGCCACCACGCTGCCCGCGCGCTCCGCAAGATACTGGGTCATGGTACCGATGCCCGGCCCGATCTCAAGCACGCAGTCCTCCTTCGTGATCTCCGCAGAAGAAATAATCCGGTCCAGAACCGTCGTGTCTATAAGAAAGTTCTGTCCGAATTTTTTTTGAAAATTGAAATGGTACTTCTGCAGTACCGCAATGGTATTCTGGGGAATGCCCAAATAAGCCATAATAAGCCTCCTTAATAATACTTAAAATCCTCTAAAAAATGAATACAATCATACAACACCAGCACATCCATTCCCTGTTCCGGTTCATACTGCTCCATCAGTTGGAACAGTTTCCCGTTAAAATACCGCAGATCCACCACGTAGATATTCTCATAATGGGCCGTGAGCAGCGGAATCAGGCTGTTGGCATAAGAATCCTTGATGACAAACAGCGTCTTACCGGGATTGTATCCCGTATGAATCTCAATAAATGCATGATTGTCATTCAGGAAAAATCCATACTGGTTCTTGGTATCCAGATAATCCGGTGCATACAGAGAATCAGCCGTGTCCGCAAAATCATACGTCACCGATACTGCTTTTTTCTCCGTCTCCGGGAAATACTGTATGCTATCCTTCGTCCAGTCCACATTGATACGGGACTGCAGGGTTCCCTGAAAATTCTCCGACACCGTCTTCATGCCGTTTACGTCATACGGGTAGGGGAAACGTCCCACACTGTCCGCCCAGGCCAGAAAACCGTAATATGCCCCCAGACTGGTCCAATGATGATCCGTGCGATAATAGATGGGCTCCTGTGCATGCTCCTGCAAAGCGTGATACACATCTATATAATGCTCTTCTCCAATAGAATTCCTTACCTTCGTAAGCAGCCGCTCTTCGTCATAATAAGGTGCAAATGCCGGCAGCTTATCCGTGAGAATGTTGTCCGCCGTCGGTACCAGCATCACCTTGGCATCCCAGTGGTTCACCAGTTTTGTCAACGATGCCACACGGGAGTTCTCCATCTGTTCCGTGTATTCCCCGGGATCGTTCACTCCGATCAGATACCGGTCTGCTCCCAGATAGACCCCATTGATCTCCTTTTTCCGGAAATGAATATCTGCCCGGGTCTTAAGTCCTACCCATTTGTCCCGTCCTACGAACTGGTCGGACATGTATTTCTCATACGCATCCCCGTATTCTCCCGTAAAAAGACTCTCCCAGGAAAAGGCAGGGCGGGAAGCCAGCACCCGGTTCTCCGCTTCCGAATATACTCTGTCACTGTTCCACAGATCTGCCACTCCCAGAACCAGAAGTACCGCACAGACCAGTCCGATGGTCAACAGCGAATTTCTTTTATCATCCATATGCGGTTCCTCCTTCCCGGTCAGAATCGAAAATACAAAAAGGGATTATACGACGCATCCACAATATACGCCACCGACAGAAGCAACAGTACTGCCGGAATCACCTTTTCTCCCAACCGGTACAGTGCCATGGCGGGGCCTGTCTTACTGCTTTTCAAAGCATGCACCAGTCTGCTGCCCAACGGAAGACATGCCACCAGCGCGATGACCAGAAGCACCAGATACTCATTGCACAAAAACATTGCCAGCGAATTCACCGGCCCTATTCCGTTCATTCCGAACATAGCCTGGAGATAAGCCAGGATCTCTCCGGGACTTTCCAGTGCAAAAAACACCCAGCTGATCAGTACTACCGCCAACGTATAGATCCTGCCGAACACCTTGGGCACACTTTCCAGAATATCTCCTAAGAATAATTTCTCCAGGATCAGGAAAAATGCAAACCACAGCCCCCAGAACAGGAAATTCCATCCTGCACCGTGCCAGATACCGGTCAGCATCCATACCACCAGAATATTAAACAGCTGTCTCGGCAGCCCCTTGCGATTGCCGCCCAGCGGAATATACACATACTCCTTGAACCAGGTACTCAGAGAAATATGCCATCTGTGCCAGAAATCTTTTACCGAAGCAGCAATGTATGGATAATTGAAGTTCTCCGGAAAATGGAAGCCCAAGACTGCCCCCAATCCGATCGCCATGTCGGAATAACCCGAAAAATCAAAGTAAATCTGGAGTGCAAACGCTGCGATTCCCAGCCATGCCATCAGAATACTCATCTGCTCATTTCCCAGTTCCGTTACCTGTTTCCACAAAAGTCCCAGGTTATTGGCCAGCAGTACCTTTTTGGCCAGTCCTGTCACGAATCGTTTTACCCCGTAACTGATGGCATCCAGATCGGTCCGCCTGTCCTGCAGATACCGCTCCACCTGATGATACTTTAAGATGGGCCCGGCGATCAGCTGCGGGAACATGGTCACATAGACACCGAACTGCAGAATATTACGCTGCGCTTTTGTATCCCCCCGGTACACATCGATCACGTAAGACATGGTCTGGAACGTATAAAAGGAAATTCCGATGGGCAGCGGAAGCTTTAACAGCGGAATTGATGTTCCAAATACTGTATTCACCGTCTGCATCAGGAAATCGGCATATTTAAAAAATCCAAGGATAAAAAGATTGATGACAATGGAACATAGCAAAAAGATCCTGGAGTGATCCTTCCCTCTGTATTCTTCGATCAGCCTTCCCCACACATAATCGGATATGGTAGAAAAAAGCATGAGGAAAATATAGACGGGCTCTCCCCAGGCATAAAAGACCAGGCTCCCCAGGAAGAGAACCAGATTCTTCATCTTCCGGGGAACCAGGAAATAGCAGATCATAAAAATCGGCAAAAACCGAAAAAGAAACAATACACTGCTGAATACCATTCACTCTACTCCGTATTTACTCCAGAGTCTGTCTGATAGCCTCCAGGGCAAGTTCATTCTGCTCCTGACAGTAAGTGATCACGGCCTCATCGCCCTGTTCTTCCACAGAGGAAGTGTCCGCACCCAACTGTACAAAGCATACATAATCGCCTATCCGTTCCACTCGGGATGCCTGAATCTTGCCCAGATTCATGGGATACTGCATCGTGTCATTCACCAGACTGTCACGGTAGGCGTTCAATGCATTTTCTACCTCTTCTACCTTACCATCTTTTGCATGAATAATCAATAAAGTATCTACATTGACGCTGATCATGGGTGCCTCTCCCAGGTAGGCATCATAGAGCTCCGCACTGACACCGTAGGTCTCGTTCAGCATTTCCCCGGGTATCTCGGAATCCGGCCAGTAATTGTCTCCCAGTGCATCCGTAACTGCCTTTTTTGCACTCTGTAACGCTTTCGCAGCGTCCTTCGGATTCTGTGCAGCGGTTGTACTACCGGTCTCGCCGGTCTCCTGTCCCGCTGCGGTGCTCTCCATGGTGGACTGCTGGTTGTCTGATGCAGCACCGTTATTATCCTTGCCTCCGCAGGCGGTCATAGAAAGTGCCAGAGCACCCATAAGTAACATACATGCTAATTTCTTTTTCATAGAATCTCTCCTCTTTTTGCAGGGATATTTCCCATGTTCAGTTGCAGTATCCCCTTTTTGGGGATCCCTATTCTATCAGACGACAATCCGGTAGAAAAAGTTTCATTAAATTTTCAACAGCCAGAACAGAAACGGCATTGTAGCTACGGACAGCACAGTGGTCAGCGCCACGCCCTTAGAGGTCAGCCGGTAATCACCGTCATATTGCTGCGCCAGCATGACTGTCATGCTGCCGACAGGTGTGGCCGTCATGACCAGACAGACACCCAGAAACATGGGGTCTGTAATGAAAAAACGCAGTCCCCACAGAAGCAGTGCCGGCATAAGCAGCAACTTCACAACAGAAAAGAGCAGCAGCCGCACATCCGTAAACAGATCCTTTAACCGGATCTGTGCCAGCGAATCACCGATTACCAGCATACTTAATGGTCCGGTGACAGCTCCGATCCGGGTGGCAGTATCTTTGAAGACCATCGGAACCGGAAGATTACTGATATACAGGGTCACTGCAATGAGGCAGGAGATCACCCCCACATTCATCAGCTGCTTCCAGTTCAGCTTTTCCCGCTGTCCGGAGGTCTTCATCCTGTTAATGCCATAGGTATAGATCAGCACACTGTAAAGCAGATTAAAAATTGCAGCATGGATCACTGCTTCACCGCCGTACATGGCATCCAGCAGAGGATAGCCCATAAAACCAATATTGGCGAAGATCGTCATGACCTGATAAGAACCATAATCTTCTCTGTCTGCCCGAAGCAGTCTCGGAATCAGCTCTGCAATCACAAACATGATAGCAAAAAAGATCAGCGCCACAGCCAGCGTAACCAACAATGCCGCCTTATTTTCCAATGTTTCAGGATTCATGCCGGAGGCAATGATCAGCGCCGGATTGCCGATATTAATGACGATACCGGAGATCATCTTGCCGGTATTTTCCCCGAATACTCCGACTTTTCTGCAGATGTACCCGATCAGCATGATCAGGAAAAAAATCACCATTTGTTGAAGTAAAAGCACACGCTGCCTTCTTTCTGTATTTAATCAGGAAATAGTAACTATTCAGAACCCCATTCGCAAAACTGCGTACATCATAGCACATATGTGCTCTTTTTCACAACAAAAATTTATTGTTTTCCACCCTTTTTGCTTTCTTTCTTTACAAAACTACGGACAGTACGCTATACTTGCAAAGGACTATTGATGGAAACGACGCTGCAAAGCAGCAGAATGTGAGGAAATATGAGCATATTAAACGTAGAACACCTGACCCACGGATTTGGAGACCGTGCTATTTTTAACGATGTATCGTTTCGCCTGCTGAAGGGGGAACATATCGGTCTCATCGGTGCCAACGGCGAGGGAAAATCTACCTTTATGAATATTATCACCGGTAAACTGATGCCGGATGAGGGCAAAGTGGAATGGGCGAAGAATGTCCGCGTCGGCTATCTGGACCAGCATACAGTGCTGACCCCCGGTATGACGATCCGTCAGGTACTGGCTTCCGCTTTTGATTTCTTATACGATATGGAAGCACAGATGAATGAAATCTGTGACAAAATGGGAGATGCCTCCTCGGAAGAACTGGAACAGTACATGGAAGACCTGGGAACAATCCAGGATCTGCTGACTATGCATGATTTCTATATGATCGATGCCAAAGTGGAGGAAGTGGCAAGAGCTCTGGGACTGATGGATATCGGCCTGGACCGTGATGTGACAGAGTTGTCAGGTGGTCAGCGTACCAAAGTTCTGTTGGGCAAACTTCTGTTGGAAAAGCCCGATATTCTGCTGCTGGATGAGCCGACCAACTATCTGGATGCGGAACATATCGAATGGCTCAAGCGTTATCTGAATGAATATGAGAACGCATTTATCCTGATCAGCCATGACATTCCCTTCCTGAACAGTGTCATCAACCTGATCTATCACATGGACAATCAGGAGCTGACCCGCTATGTGGGCGATTACGACAAGTTCCAGGAAGTCTATGCCATGAAGAAATCCCAGCTGGAGGCCGCATATAATCGTCAGCAGAAGGAGATCGCCGATTTGAAGGATTTCGTAGCAAGAAACAAGGCCCGTGTATCCACCCGTAACATGGCCATGTCCCGCCAGAAGAAGCTGGATAAGATGGATGTCATCGAGCTGGCTGCGGAGAAGCCTAAGCCTGAATTCTCTTTCAAGGAGGGCCGCACCACTGGTCGTATCATTTTCGAGACAACGGATCTGATCATCGGTTATGACGAGCCGCTGTCCAAGCCCCTGAATCTGTCCATGGAACGTGGCGAGAAGGTAGCGCTGATCGGTGCCAACGGTATCGGTAAGACCACACTGTTGAAGAGCATTCTGGGACTGATCCCGCCTCTGTCCGGCGAAGTGGAGCAGGGGGATTATCTGGAGATCGGTTATTTCGAGCAGGAAATGTCCGGTTCCGGTGACAACAGCTGTATCGAAGAGATCTGGCAGGAATTTCCCGCGTTTACCCAGTATGAGGTGCGTTCCGCCCTGGCCAGATGCGGTCTGACCACAAAGCATATTGAGAGCCGCGTAAAGGTACTCAGCGGTGGTGAGCAGGCAAAGGTAAGACTCTGCAAGCTCATGAACCGTGCCACGAACGTTCTGTTACTGGACGAGCCAACGAACCATCTGGATGTGGATGCCAAAGACGAGCTGAAACGGGCACTGAAAGAATACAAGGGCAGTATTCTCATGGTCTGCCATGAGCCGGAATTCTACGATGGCCTGGCTACCCAGGT
>NZ_JAOQJO010000012.1:59504-113210 GCF_025567015.1 Waltera acetigignens
AGGTATTCCGTTCTATTTTTGCATGGCTCGTAGCTAGGCTAACTTTCCATTTATTTCAGCTTCCAGATATCTCTGTTGTACTCTGCAATAGTTCTGTCGGAGGAGAAGAATCCGGCCTTGGCGATGTTCACTAACATCATCTTCTTCCACTTCTGCTGATCCTCGTAATCAGCAAATGCCTGATCCTTTACCTTGATGTAGTCCTCTAAGTCAAGCAGGGTCATGAACCAGTCTTTGTTCAGCAGCTCGTTGTACAGACGCTCCAGGTTCTCCTTTTTGCCGACCTTGAGCACTTCTTTGCTGACGATGAAGTCTACAGCCTCTTTGATCACAGGGCTCTTCTTGTAGTAGTCCTTAGAGACATAATCTGCCTTCTCGTAATGCTTGATCACAGTGTCGCTGTCCTTCCCGAAGATGTAGATATTGTCATCGCCTACCAGCTCATGGATCTCTACGTTTGCACCGTCACTGGTACCCAGTGTTACGGCACCGTTTAACATGAACTTCATGTTACCGGTTCCGGATGCCTCCTTGGATGCCAGGGAGATCTGCTCGGAGATATCGCAGGCAGGGATCAGCTTCTCGGCATAGCTTACGTTATAGTTCTCTACCATAACAAGCTTCATGTAAGGGCTGACTTCAGGATCGTTATTGATAATGTCGGACATTACCAGCAGGAGATGGATGATATCCTGAGCAATCACATACGCAGGCGCAGCCTTTGCACCGAAGATAAAGGTCAGTGGAGTAGAAGGCTTCCTGCCGCCCTTGATCTCCAGATATTTGTGAATGATATACAGTGCATTCATCTGCTGACGCTTATACTCATGCAGACGCTTTACCTGAATATCGAAGATGGAATCGGGATTCAGCTCCACGCCCTCCTTCTCCTTGATATAGGATACCAGTTCTGCCTTCTTGGTCTTCTTGATGTCGTAGATGGCATCCAGTACGGCCTGATCGTCCTTATGCTCTAACAGCTTCTGTAATTCATCCGCATCCTTCTTGTAGCCGTCACCAATGGTCTGGGTCAGGAAGGCAGCCAGCTCATGGTTGCAGGACAGCAACCATCTGCGGAAGGTAATACCGTTGGTCTTGTTGTTGAACTTCTCGGGATAGATCTTGTAAAAATGATTGAGTTCGCTCTGCTTCAGGATCTCGGTATGGATCGCTGCCACGCCGTTGACACTATAGCCATAGTGGATGTCGATATGTGCCATGTGCACTCTCTTGTCCTTGTCAATGATCTGAACTTTTTCGTCCTTATATTTCTTTGCCACACGGTCACTCAGCTCCTTGATGATGGGAACCAGCTGAGGCACTACTTCCTCGATATAAGCCAGAGGCCATTTCTCCAGAGCTTCTGCCAGAATGGTGTGGTTCGTATAAGCACAAGTGTGGCTTACTACGTCGATAGCTTCATCCATAGTGAAACCTTCCTCTGTGGTGAGAATGCGGATCAGCTCGGGGATAACCATGGTAGGATGGGTATCGTTGATCTGGATCGCTACATGCTCGGGCAGAGTATGCAGATCATAACCCTTTTCCTTTACTTCCTTCAGGATCAGCTGGGCACCGTTGCATACCATGAAGTATTCCTGATAGATACGCAGCAGATTACCTGCCTCATCGGAATCATCGGGATACAAGAACAGGGTCAGGTTCTTCTCAATGGCTTCCTTATCAAAAGTGATGCCCTTCTTTACCAGGCTCTCATCTACGGTCTCTACATCAAATAAATGCAGCTTGTTCAGTCCATTCTCATAACCTACGACATCAATATCATAAAGTACGGAAGTCACCTTGCGGTCACCGAAAGATACTTCGAATTTTGTGCCGGTATTGTTCAGCCAGGAATCCTTCTGGATCCAGTCATTCTTCTCGGCATTCTGCAGGTGATCCTTGAATACCTGCTTGAACAATCCGAAGTGGTAATTCAGACCGATACCGTCCCCGGGAAGTCCCAGGGTAGCAATGGAATCCAAGAAGCAGGCTGCCAGTCTGCCTAAGCCCCCGTTACCCAGAGAAGGTTCGGGTTCTGCCTCTTCGATGTCTGCCAGATTCTTGCCGTTCTTCTTCAGGATATCGCTCAGCTCCTCATAGATGCCTAAATTGATCAGATTGTTGGATAACAGCTTACCGATCAGGAACTCCATGGAAATATAATATACCTTCTTGTCTCCTGTAATGGCGGGAGTCTCTGCCATCTTCTCTTTGGTCAGCTGCAGTACTCCGGTGTACAACTGTGCATCGGTGCAGGCACCGATATTCTTGCCATATAATTTGCCGGTGATCTCATTTAAAGTCTGCTCTAAATTCATTTCAAACTCCATTCTGCACGATAGTTTTATTTTTGCCAAAATGAATGTACCGTGCCACACTCATTTTTTCATATTCTTTTTCTTTGTCTGGGTACTATACTTATTTTTGGTATCCCATCCCCTTGTCTCAGCTGTGCCTTGGGTATTTTCTATCCTTTTCGGCCTCCATACCCCTTCCTGCCGCTGCGCCTTGGGTATTTCTTGCACTTTCCGGCTTTTCATACCCTCGCAATACTGAGATTTTGTGTATGTCGTTCTCTTACAATACACAGGATAGCATAGGAAAACGTTTTCCGCAACCTTTTCTTTAATTTTCCTGATTTTTTGTGCAAAATAGCTTAACAGATAATGTCCTTATAGTACATTTTCACGATACTGTGGGGCATGATTACCTGATGCCCTTCCCCGCCGTTCATCAGCTGGTGTACCTCTTCCACGGCTCTGCTGGAGATGCTGTAGAAGTCCTGCCTTATGGTATTCATCTGCTTGCCGACATATCCCATCAGGGTGATACCATCGAAGCCGCACACCGGACGGAAAATATCCATATCGATCAATGCATTCATGGCACCTATGGCCATCAGATCGGAAGCGCAGACCACCACATCCTTATTCTTCGCATATTTCAATGCCACGTTTCTTGCCGTCAGCTCACTGAAGTCTCCCTGTCTGACCATCATGGTCAGATCCAGATCCTTCACCAGACGCTTCATCCCCTTCAATCTCTGATCCGTGACATAACCGTCTCTTCTGCCCGCAATGTAGAGCACTCGTTTACAGTTGTCATCCAGCACGGTCTTCTTCGCCACATCATACTGGGCCTGTTCCTGATCAATGCTGATGGATGTAGTCCTGGAATTGACAATCGGCGCATCCACTACCACACAGGCAAACTGTTTCTCCCGGATCAGCTTCTGCAGCACCTTGTCCTCCTTAGACATGCCATAGATCACCACGCCGGAAATACTCTGGGACAGAAAAGATCTTGTGATCTCTTCCGCCGTCATCCCCGCGATCATGGACGGAAAGATCGTCACAACTTCCACGTTCAGTTCCTTGGCCTTATCCAGTGCCCCTACCAGATACTGCATGAAGATCTGGTCAATGGCCTGGGTCTGTCTATTGGGATCCAGCACCAGCGCGATTCTTCCAAACTGCTTGGAGGAAAGCGCCGCAGCAATGGAATTCGGAATATAATTCAACTCCTTGATGGCGTCCTGTACTTTTTTCTTCGTCTCTTCACTGACATTAGGATAGCCATTTAAGACCTTGGATACTGTGGAAATAGCCACTCCGGCATGTTTTGCAACTTCTTTGATCGATACCATAAATCCCCCGTTCCGTCCGCAGCTCCCTGCGGTCGTCATTCTCGGTTACCATACAATTACGGTTTGTTTCATTTGACGTTTACCTATATATTCTCTATACTATAATTTAACGACAAATTCGTCAATGTACAGCATTTACGAAATATAGTGTGATTTTTTGGAAAAGGTTTTCCAAAGCATAATACCTCGGACAACGCAAGCATCAGAAAGGCTACAGATACCATGGCAGTAATCAAAAGTGTGGAAGAAAAATATATGAAGGAAGCTCTGAAGCAGGCGAAAAAAGCCTATGCCCTGGGGGAAGTCCCCATCGGCTGTGTCATTGTACATGAAGGTAAGATCATCGGTCGTGGTTACAACCGGAGAAATACAGACAAGAATACATTGGCGCACGCAGAGATCACAGCGATCAACAAAGCCAGCAAAGTGATCGGCGACTGGCGTCTGGAAGAATGCACGCTCTATGTGACCCTGGAACCCTGCCAGATGTGCGCCGGTGCCATTGTGCAGGCCCGTATCCCTGAAGTAGTGATGGGCTGCATGAATCCCAAGGCGGGATGTGCAGGTTCGATCCTGAATATACTGGAAATGCCCCAGTTTAACCATCAGGTGAAGGTTACCCGGGGCATTCTGGAAACGGAATGCAGCCAGATGCTGAAGACTTTTTTTGAAGAGCTCCGCATCCGGAACAAACAGGAGAAAGCTGCCAGAAAGGCATCAGGCGATCTCTCGTAAGCTTTCTTCCTGTGTCTGGTTCTGTTCGGTTGTTTTTCTTCTATGCTTCGGTAATCGGGAAATCGCTCTTCCCGTTTCATAAAGTCCCATCGGCACAAAGAGGATCAAAAATACATAGTACGGAAATACATATCTGCTCTGCGCTTCCCAGATGATACTGAACAGGAAGCCACCTACTATGCCAATCAACGGCAGCCACAATGCTGTCGGAATTTCTTTTTTTTGCCACCATCTTCCGCACAAAGCAATTCCAAGTACAAGTCCTGCCAAGTATACGATACTCTGGTAATAATTGGCCAGCTTCCATACTGTTTCATGTATGTTCCCATAGTACAGACTGGTAATCCCGGAGGACAGCGGTTCTCCATCCGTATCAAACGACTCTGTTGCCTTGAGGCTGGAAAACAGCGGTTCGATCCACTGATCTTCCAGTTTTCTCTTAAAGAAATCTCTGGCCATAGCCGGATTCTCCCGGAACTCCCGCAATCGTTCTCGAATATATTCCTTTCCTTCCTGTGCGGCAGGCTCCTGTTGAAAATCATGTTCTGCAAACGTGGTTTGCTGATAGCGATTGTACACCCCGGCCATGCCATCCGTCTCCTGTAATCCCATCGCAATCCAGAGAATGCTCGGAATGCCAATGTCACTGGGATATCCGGAACGGTATTCATACATTACATCTACCGCTTTCACCGTCAGTGCTGCCGTCAGAAGAATTGCAAACCCTGCCAGCAGATATTGTCCCTTCTTTTTCTTCAGGCAGACCAGAACTGCATAAATTCCCACTCCAATGAGTATGATCCATGTATTTTTCCGGGCAAGCACAGCAATCCCTGCCACACATGCCGCCAACGCAATATACCTCTTCTTCTCATAATGTTCATAAGCAGACACCGCCCAGAACATTACCATTCCAAAACTGATACTGAGCACGTCCCCGTAAATATACGGTAAATACAGCAAAAAAGGAATACAGCCCAACATCATAATACAATATACGATTCTAAATATGGCTCTGTCTGTATTCAGTTTCAGGAAACCGTATCCTGCCAGAATCGCCAGTACCCACCATATTACATGCAGGATTTTTGCCGGAGTATAATTGAAATTTCCAAACAGGGCAAACAGCATCTCGTATAATATCCCCAGTCCTTTTTGTTGTTGGTACATCCCCACATAACCTCCGGAGCACAACATAATGAAGTTGCCATCCCGGCAATATGCTGCAAATGCCGTGGCGCTGATCTGATCTCCTACCGGATAATAGGGATTGTTGAGAACGTAGATACTTCCCAGCAGAAACGCAGTAACACTGGTTGCCAACAATGTATAGATGCAGATTTTTTCCTGCTTTATCTGATTTTGGGCAGTCAGCCATTTATCTCCTTCGTAGACGATGACGGATGCCAGCAGGAAAATAACAAAATGTTTCCAGGTACTGTCTTTTATCAGGAGATTTCTGATGCTGTAATCCACCGTTCCGTAATAAGAATACCGACAGGACCAGTAACTCAGGACCAAAAGAATGGGAATCAGACAGACAAGAAATATTCCCAACAGAATACGGTATATTTTTTCCATTAATGTTCCCTCATTTTTATCTTATAGTTCCACATAATTTCTGTCACCGACATATACTGCCAGCTTTTCATTCTCATATTCCAGTATCGGTTCTTCCCCTTCCGGAAATTGCTGTTCAAAGGCTTCACGCATTTCTGTCCGTACGACGTAAGCGGTCCGCATTTCCGTGGGCAACGTCGGGGGATACCATTTCGTACTGGTGAGCCACCAGTATCCGGAAAGACTGGCCATGGTATAGGAATGTCCCATCGTCACCCGGCCGTCCGTGATCAGACAGATCCGTTCGGCATCCCAGAATTCTGCATATCCGTAGTCGATTCCCGCTTCTGTCAGATAATCCGCCACTTCCTGATATTCCTTCAGGTTATCCTGTGTGGTGGCCGCTTCACAGTAGGTGTATTTCAGATTCAGCACCGCGAACAGCGCTACGGCCGTTAAGATCAGACCAGCGAACACCGGCTGTCCTTCCGACATATGATCCACCATCACCGCTACCAGAACAGCTGCTGCGAACCATGCCATGAAAAAGTAATAATGGGCCGCCTCCGCGCTGGTGATCCCGATGATAAATGCTGTGACTCCCACAGAAGCAAGGAGAATTGTCAGTGCATCTTTTTGTCTGTCTGTGCTCTCTGTATTTTTCCGGAACACATACCAGAGTCCATACCCCAACAGGATCAGGAACACCCAGACAAGAAGCTGCATCAGAGAAGCAAAGCTCCCTACCTTTGCATTTCCCACCAGTCCGAAGTTCTCCAACAGGGCTGCCGGAACCCCAAGAAGCAGTTTCTCTACTGCCTCTCCCGGCTGCAGCAGATAGACTGCATAATCTCCTCTGCCGCCGTACAGACAGGATACCAGAAAAGCAAGTACAAGACTTCCCACATAGGCTGTGGCAAGATAACGTCCACCGGGCAGCTTCTGCCGGAGATGTCCGGATTCCATGAATAAAGCGATCACTTCCACTACAAGCAGTGGCAGGATGATGACCTGCAGACATCTCTGTCCTCCACAGTTCAGCAAAACTGCGGCAACAAACAATACCAGCCACTCCAGAAAGGTCTTCCGGGTCATCTGCCGGTTTTCTTTTAATTTCAGGTAAAACAGGATATTAAAAAACAGAAAAATGCCATGAAACACATAATACTCTGCAAATAGGAATAAAAGCAGCGCTACAAAAGGAACCATCTGCCCCTCATTGCGAAAACCGTTGATTGGCAGCGCACACAATACCAGCAATGCCGTAATTGATGCCGGTCTGCTCAAAGATAATTTTCTCAGAAAAAAATAAAATATCCCCAGCAAAATCGCACCCAATAGAACGCAGGTAATCCCCGCCGCCGTCTGCATACTGCCGGTGATACCGTAAAATACGGCTGCAACCGTAGGCATTCCAATGATCCGTCTTTCCGTGCTGGAGATCCAGTCGTTGGGTGTAATATCCTTCTCCACCCAGATCTCCCGGGCCAGCAAAGCCTCTGCTGCAATATCCGAATCCACATGTTGTGCATATTTACACAGGTTCAGGTAGCAAAATACTCCCAGATATATCAGTAAAAGTGCACCTATTATCCATCCCAGCAGGGATATACTTTTTCGCTCGTTTCTCATGGATCCTTCTCCGTAGGCAACTATCTTTCGACAAAATTACATATTATTTTGATTATAACACTCTTCCCTGTTTCCTTCAAGGCAAAGAGGCTTGACAAAAACCGGGGAACAGGATACACTAAAAAGGCCGTACATGTCCGGTATCATGGGAATAGTGATGAAACTCGGTCTTACGCAATGGGAATCTACGAACCGTGTCAGGTTGGGAACAAAGCAGCACTAAGTAGAACCTTCCATGTGCCGTGAGGAAACTGGGTGGAGCTGTTATCCTGGTCCGGCATGTGCGGTTTTGATATTTAAAGTGTTCTGTGAATTCATGGATAAGTCAGTTAAGAGGTTATAGATTGTGTCAGGCGATATGTCATCCCCTTTTTCGGTTTCCAACAGCATAGCATCCGTTTCCGGCGATCTGGCTCCCCAAGATGCCGCATGGTTCCGGAAAATCATGTCCGACTGCATCCTGTGTCCCAGGGCCTGTCATGCCGATCGCCTGGATGGTGGCGTGGGATATTGTGGCCAGACGGCAGATATTATGGCTGCCAGAGCCTCTCTGCATTATTGGGAGGAGCCCTGTATCTCCGGTACTTCCGGTTCCGGTACCGTCTTTTTCTCCGGATGCAACCTGCGCTGTGTCTTCTGCCAGAACCATAACATCGCTCTGGGGAAAGCCGGACGAGTCATCACTCCCGAACATCTGGTGAAAATCTTTCTACAATTACAGGAACAGGGTGCTAACAATATCAATCTTGTTACTCCCACACATTTTCTTCCCCAGATCGTCATTGCCTTACAGCAGGCCAAAAATCAGGGACTGTCCATCCCCATTGTATACAATACCGGCAGTTACGAATCTCCGGAGGCTTTACGCCATCTGGATGGTCTGGTGGATATCTATCTGCCGGATCTGAAATATTTTTCTCCGGAGCTTTCCGCTGCGTATTCGCATGCCCCGGACTATTTTGAGATTGCCTGCGCTGCCATTGCGGAAATGTACCGGCAGGTCTTAGATCCGGTCATGGATCCCGACACCGGGCTGATGCAGCGGGGGATGATCGTACGCCATCTGCTCCTGCCGGGACAAGCGAAAGACTCCAAGAAGATCCTGCGGTATCTCCATGAGACCTACGGGGATCATATCTATATTAGCATTATGAATCAATATACACCTCTTCCGCAGGTGGCAGATATTGAAGCACTCAATCGCACAGTGACACCGGAGGAATATGACCGGGTGCTGCGCTTTGCGGAGCGAATCGGCATTGAACAGGGCTTCCGGCAAGAGGGAAGTGCCGCCTGTGAAAGCTTTATTCCGGAATTTGACGAGCGGGGACTGTGATTCTCTCACAGTTCCACTGCGATCAGATAATATCCGAAATCCCCTTCCCATGCCGGTTCTCTGGTTCCTTCAAAACTTTCAAAGCCAAACATTCTGGCTACCTGTTTTTCTCTTTCATAAAAATTACCCGGGACTCCTATGTAATATTTCACTTCCCCAGAGACTTCCTGACGCATTAATAATAAATGTCTGTAATTATAATAGCCATGCAACAAAAAACTGTTGTGGGTCATCTGATAGCAACGCTCCCGCAACACAACGAAATCCTCCGGACCCACGGAAAGAAATTCTCTGGCATCCCGGAAGGGATGGATGTGGGGGTAGATACTGCTTAATTGCTCCCATTTGGTGTCTTTCATGTGGAGAGTGTGTTCCGTGGGAGTTTTTTTCGAGCTCCGGGCTTCCGATCCACTGACCATTTTTTCGTTTGCGACTACGGTTTCTGCCACTTTTTCGGTCTGTTCACGGGCTTGCCTGCCTTGCTCCTGCACCCGCTCCCGCTGCATCTCCCTATTTTGGGCTTCCTGCTGTTCTGTCTGTATCGGCCGCTTTGCCTGCTCCGGCTGGTTTCCACCTTGCCCCTGTCCTTCGATTTCCCCCACCGTAACCGGTGCAATCGCAGTCACAGGCGCAGGTACTTTCTTCGCACCAGCCGCTCCTGCAAACCGCCCTATGATCTCAAAATTACGTTCCAGGGGAATGCGTATCCCCAGTGTCGGCTCCCAATCCGCTTTTCTGGAAATTCTTTTTTCACAGGAAATGGTCCCCCGTTCTGCCGTCATTTCACATAACAGTTCTTCTCCGCTTTCCCGCTGCAGATACAGCAGCATCATCTCCTTGCCAGACACGATCCCCTGTCCTCTCAGCTGCACCATCAGAATCTCTTCCTTTTCCCAGCTTTCCAGCTTTGCATACCCGGCTCCCCGGATCCGTTGCCCGTTTTCCTGTAATTCCAAATAGCTGATCTGTTTCCGATATGACATAAAATCCCCCCGTATAAAGTTTCTATCTAACTTTATGCGAGGGGTTGTCCTTAATATTCCTGGCTGTCCAGATATTTCATATAATTTACGACCATCAATGCGATCTTGAAAGTCAGTGCATCATCAAAGCTCCGCAGATCCAGGCCGGTGCTCTTCTGAATCTTCTCAATACGATATACCAGCGTATTACGATGCACGAACAACTGTCTGGAAGTCTCCGACACATTCAGATTGTTTTCGAAGAACTTGTTCAGGGTGTTCAGGGTCTCTTCATCCAGATCCATGGGTACATTGTCACCGAAGATCTCCTCAATAAAGATCTTGCACAGATTCACCGGCAGCTGATAGATCAGACGTCCGATTCCCAACGTGCTGTAGGCGATCACCTTTTTCTCTGCGTAGAAGATCTTGCCTACATCCAGTGCCATCTTGGCTTCCTTGTAGGACTTGGATACGTCCTTCAATTCCTGTACCACGGTGCCATATGCCACCTTCACATCCAGAAGAGCCTCCGCATTCATCATGGCTACAATAGTCTCGGCCAGTTCATGCAGTGTCTCAGGTGTGGTGGTGCTCTCAACAGATTTAATCAGGATCAGGCTGGACTCATCCACCGCTGTTACATAATCTCCCGCCTGCGGGGAAAACATGCCCTTCAGCACTTCAGATACAATGCCATCTTTCTCATCCTTGGTCTCAATGAGATATACGGCTCTGGGACAGCTGACTTCCACATGAAGTTTCTTCGCCCGATTGTAAATATCTACCAGCAACAGATTATCCAACAACAGGTTCTGAAAGAAATTATTCCGGTCAAACCGTTCCTTGTAGGCAATGACAAGATTCTGGATCTGACTGACAGCAATCTTACCCACCATATATACGTCATCCGTCATTCCCCGTGCCACCAGTACATATAAAAGATCCCCTTCGTCACGGATCTTCAGAAGGTGATGTACTCCGATCACCTGGCTATCCGCCGGAGAAGCCGCAAAGCCTGTGATCAGATCTGTGGTTATGTCATCCTTTTCCATGGTAGATGCCACTTCGGATCCGTTCAGATCATAGACTCCGAGGTCTACCTTAGTGATTGCTTTTAATTCATCAATGCTTGTCTGTATAATCTGGCCTGTAATCATATTGTCCACGCCTTTCTGTAATATTCCATATCCGTTTGCTCTACTCATAGATGTTGGGGTCAAACGCCCCCGACTGTAATGCCTACGGATTGTTCCGTGCTACGCACTCCCACAATCCTTCCCCTCTATTCGCATATCGTGGGATTATCATCCCACTTTTATGCTCATATCGGGGCGGGTCAAAAGGTCTTTCACCCACTTATGAGCAAGCTCATGTGGGCTTAGACCTTTTGACCCTGGCATCACTATATATTCTTAGTATATCTGATTTACTCACCCCGTGCAAGCAAAATGCATAAAAAAAGCCCTGTCTGCATTCACAGACAGGACCTTGAAATCTCTTATGAAACTTAAGACTAGTTGGTAATAACCTGCTCGGTCTCTTTGTCGAATACGTGGATCTTCTCAACATCCAGAGCGAACTTAACGGTATCGCCAGGTCTTGCAGTGGTACGAGAATCTACTCTTGCGGTCATAGGGAACTCGTCAAGATCGAAGTACAGATATACTTCTGCACCAAGTAACTCATAAACCTTGATGGTAGAGGTAAATACGCTCTGAGGAGAGGTCTCGATGTACATCTCGGAATCATATACATCCTCAGGACGGATACCGAAGGTAACAACCTTTCCATCGTAACCGCCATCGATCAGCTTCTTGGACTTAGCGGGAGGAAGGGGAATGCTGTGGCCTGCGATTACCAGGTTAGCGATGTCGCCTTCTACCTTAACAGTAGCATCCAGGAAGTTCATCTGCGGAGATCCCATGAATCCTGCTACGAACAGGTTGCAGGGCTTCTCATACAGGTTCTGAGGAGTATCTACCTGCTGGATAACGCCGTCCTTCATAACAACGATTCTGGTACCAAGGGTCATAGCCTCAGTCTGGTCATGTGTAACGTAGATGATGGTGGTGCCCAGTCTCTGATGCAGCTTAGCGATCTCGATACGCATCTGTACACGCAGCTTAGCATCCAGGTTGGACAGAGGCTCATCCATCAGGAATACCTTAGGGTTACGAACGATTGCACGTCCCATAGCAACACGCTGTCTCTGACCACCGGACAGAGCCTTGGGCTTACGATCAAGCAGCGGAGTCAAATCCAGGATCTTAGCTGCTTCCTTAACCATCTTATCGATCTGATCCTTGGGAACTTTTCTCAGCTTCAGACCAAATGCCATGTTGTCGTATACGGACATATGAGGATACAGAGCGTAGTTCTGGAATACCATTGCGATATCTCTATCCTTAGGCTCTACATCGTTAACTACTCTGTCACCGATCTTCAGTTCACCGGAAGAGATATCTTCCAGACCTGCGATCATACGAAGGGTGGTGGACTTACCACATCCGGAAGGACCTACGAAAATGATGAACTCCTGATCTGCGATCTCAAGGTTGAAATCCTTAACAGCTTCGAAACCGTTAGGATATACTTTGCAGACATTCTTTAAAGATAAACTTGCCATTTGAAAATACTCCTTTCATATTTACCAATGTTATTTTCTCTCATTGTGAAACGATATGTCTCGTTTGAATCTGAATTCAGTATAACGAAAATCACGAAAATGTGCCATACCACTATTTCACAAAGATTTTGAATCCTATTGTAAGAATTGCTTATAAAGTTTGTTTTTTTTCGAAATGCTTGTCAGATTGAACAAATCCGCCCGCATTTCTTGGACATATTCCACAAGAATCGCCCTACTTTGTCTCATTTCCCGGCTTTTTATAGAAGCTAAGCTGGTTTTTGCCATGTCTTTTTGACACATACAGCGCATTATCTGCGGCTTTGTACAGTTCCTCGAAAGACTTGCCGTCCCCGGGGAAGACCGCTGCTCCCACGCTGGCCGTTACGGAATATTTTACATATTCTCCCACTTCAAACTGATGGAAGAACTGTTCGATCTTCTTGCCTTCCCGTTCGATCATACTGATCTCGCGGATATCCTTCAGAAACACCATGAACTCATCGCCACCGGTACGACCCACGATATCCGTAGCCCGGAACATGGATTGCAGACGTACTGCCAGGCTGCGGAGCACTTCATCTCCGAAGGCATGTCCCATAGTATCATTGATCTTCTTAAAGTTATCAACATCCAGTACGAACAATACGCCCTGCTTGTCCGGGTACTTTTCCATGTATTCCCGGATCTTACGCTCTGTGGCCATCTTATTGTTCAGATCCGTCAATAGGTCGGTATCTGCTTTATCCTCCAACACCTTACTGTGTTCAGAGGCTTTGATGCGTACCAGAATATTGATTGCGGTGATAATAATAAGCGCTACTGCAATGGAAATACTGATCTTGACGATCAGATTCACAATCGGGCCGCGGAAGGACTGCTGGATTCCAGACAGATAGGATTCATCAATACCGACCACCAGGTTCCACTCGGTACCGCGGATTGGAAAATGACAGACGATCTTGCCTACACCGTCTTCCTTAACATGTAAAATGCCGCTGTTGCCCTTCTGCTGCTGTCTTTCAAACAGGGTCCAGCTTCCCAGGCTTTCCGAAATATCTTTCAGGGAATTCCAGAAATCATTCTGCAAAATAGCCGTTCCGTCAGTGGCACCGTAGCATGCCATAATGGTTCCGTTCCGGTTGACCAGAGAGAAAAATGCCTTGTCACCATATACAGAATTGTCGAAGAATTCCTTCATGTTATCCGGGTTCATATAACTGAGCAGATATCCTGTGACATTTCCGGATATCGCAATCGGACACACATAGATAAAGGCAGTCTGTCCGTTGATCCCATCCGTGCCGGCATAAATATAATGGGCGGAGGTTCCGCTGATGCTGCCATAATAGTTTAACTCTGACATATCGAACTCCCGGCGGTCACTCAGCATTCCTTTTCCGTTCACAGCACAATAAGCAGACATATAGGCGTTGCTGGCTTTTACAATGGTGTCCAGCTTCTCATATACAAAAGCATCACTTCTGTCCGGCCGGCTCGCCATAATGTTTGCCATGGCACTCGTGATATCTCCCAGTGCCCCCAGCTTGTCATCTACTCCCGCGGAATAGTAATAGCCGATCTGCTCTGCCTGATCATCCACCACCGTCTGTATGGCTGAATTCATTTTATTATTAAATTCGTAAATACTCAGAACCAGTGCAACAACCAGCAATGCGCAGGGAAAGACCCACTGGAAAACAATTTCCCAAAATTTTCTCTTTTGCATACTCCGAACACCTCTCGTCTGATGCCCCCGCAGGACATTTTTGTTACTTCACGTCTGTTTTCAGGCTTTCATCCAGTTCATCATGGAATACTCTCTCATCCTCTTCCGGCGAGATTTCCGGTGCAGGCTCCTGTTCTGACAACAACTGATCTTCCAGCTTCTGGAAGAATTTATTGTACAGCATGGCAGAGGCATAAGCCGGCAGCGAAAAACCAAACAGGAAAATAATGGGTATCAGTCTTAAAGATACCAGATAAATAATCAACGGAAAAAATGCCATTACGAACATTACAACGGTCTTGGGCAGCTGTAAAATACTCATGATAAATGCATTTCGAATGGTTCCCATGATTGTATTGTCAAATTTGGCAAGTACCGGAAATACATATAAAGAAGTGCAGATCACCAGCACTCCTGCTGCCATGATCAGTACCACCAACACCTGGCTGAACTGCATTCCGGATTTGGTAATAATGTAGTAATCACCGCCAAGGATCGCCGCTACCAGCATAAGCAGCAACCAGATCAGGGTTGCCTGGCGGAAATTGGTCTTAAAGGATTTAAAAAAGCTTCTTGTAATATAACTCTCCTCGTTACGCACGATCTTCAATGCCACATAATGCATGGAAGTCAGCGCAGCTCCAGCGGTAATGACAGGGATGCAGCAGATCAGTGTCAGAATATTGAGCCACATCAGATCTGCCATTTTGTTCAGTACATTCATTAAAGGGCTATCCAGGTCAAAAATTTTCATTTACATCTTATCCTTTTCTGTTTTATAAAAATTTTTCCATGGGGGTCACACGTATTCCGGAAAATGCTTCCTCTTCATGTACCGCATGAAACCCCAGTTTTCGATAGAACTCTACGGCATACGGAGCTGCTTTCAGCGACATATACCGTTCCCCTTCCTCTTTTTTCAGATATTCACACATTCTTCTCATCAGATCCCGTCCGATTCCCCGATGATGATACTCCTCATCGACAAAAAGAAGTGATAAATGATTATAATTCCGCACGGAAGCCGCTCCGATGACTCTCTCACCGTCCAGCGCCACCATCATCTGGTATCTTCCCTGCAGGAACGACTTATAGAGGTGTTCATCCGTAATAAAATCATAAAAGTTACGGATTCCCTCCTCTGTATAATCCACCGCCTCAAATTTCAAAAATGTCTTCCAGATCATATGCATGGCAGGAATCCAGTCTTTGTCTGCCGCCCATCTGATCTCGTAAGTGCCCGCTGCCGTATCCGACATGATGCACCGCCTCTCTGATCCGAAAGCTTTCCGGTCTTAATCCAGTCCCGGAATCTCCCTGCGGATCCATTGATAGATGTCCTCCATGGCCTGTTCACCGTCTTCCTCATTCAAAAGCTCATGTCTGTCATTCTCGTACAGTTTGACGGTAATATTTTTCACACCAGCCTTCTTCAGAGAATCACATGCCTTCCGGACACCCTTACCGTAATCTCCCACCGGGTCCTCGGCACCGGATACCATAAGGATTGGCAGGTTCTGCGGTACCTTCTCCAGATTCTCCTGCTTCTGCAGTCTGCGGATCAGTTCAAACAGCGTCTGGAACCCATTCACAGTAAAGGTAAATCCACACAGCTCATCCGCTATATAGCGGTCCACATTCTCCGGATTCCGGCTCAGCCAGTCACTGGATGTCCTCGGAGCATCGATCCGCTTGTTATAGCCGCCGAAAGCAGCCTTGTCAATAAAACGGCTGATATGCTTTGAACCACAGAACAGCTTCTGTATGCCTGCCATGGCTTTGGAACAAAGGATCAATCCCCCGGACTGCATTCCCGTTCCGACAATTACCGCCCCGTCGACTCCCTTACCGTAACGACACAGATAATTCCTCGTAATAAAGGAACCCATACTGTGTCCCAAAATAACATAGGGCACCTCCGGATAGCTTTCCTCTGTGATCTTCTTCAGCCGATGTACATCCCTTACCACTACCGTTGCCGGATCCTGTTCGCAGAAGTAACCGTAAGTGCCGCCTTCCGCCACAGATTTTCCATGTCCGAGATGGTCTTCTCCGGTAACAAGGATTCCTCTGGCAGTCAGAAATTCAGCCAGGTTCTCATAACGCTCCACATACTCTGCCATTCCGTGCACTACCTGCACAATGCCTTTTACATTGCCGTCATCGGGAGTATATCTCACTGCATGGATACGGCTTTCGCCGTCCCGGGAATCAAAGTAAAATTCTTCCTTAATCATAGGACCTCCTTGGTTACTGGAAAATCATAGGACGCACAAAACAAATGTCAATTTTACAATCATCTGCTTTGGCATCCTATTCATTATATATCATTTCTTATAAAATTTTAAGCCCTATATTGCTTTTTTTGTAAAATAGTAACAGTTCATCCCGCCTCATTCGTAAAGTTGCGTTGTCATATACTATTTAACAGATCTCTGCTCCGGCAGGCATATTCTTCTCCGGGGTGACCAGAGCCAGATTGCCTTCCGCGTCTTCTGCGCACAGGATCATGCCCTCGGACATTACTCCTGCCAGTTTCGCAGGCTTCAGGTTCACCAGTACCATAACCTTCTTGCCCACCATTTCCTCCGGGCTGTAATGTGCTTTGATGCCAGAGACGATCTGACGTACCTGGCTGCCGATCTTCACCTGGCTGCACAGCAGCTTCTTGGACTTGGGCACTGCCTCACAGGAAATGATCTCACCTACCTGGAACTGCATTTTTGCGAAGTCGTCATATTCGATCTCTGTCTTGGGCTCAATATCGATGGCTTCCTGCTCTGCCTTTTCTGCCTCGGCATTTGCCTCTTCCGCTTCATGCTCCGCTGCTGCCTTGATCATGGCTTCTTCCAGCTCTGCCTCTTTTTTTGCTACATCCTTCATATCCAGACGGGCGAAGAGGATCTCAGGCTGATCTGTCACCCTGTTGCCGCTCTCATACAGGCCGAACTGCTCTAACTGATCAAAGTCACGCAGGGAGGTATTCAGCTGTTTTGCGATCTTCTCTGCGGTTTCGGGCATATAAGGCTCTAACAGGGATGCGCCAATGATAATACCTTCCACCAGATTGTACAGAACGGTAGCCAGACGATCTGCCTTGGCTTCGTCCTTGGCCAGTACCCAGGGTTCGGTCTCATCGATGTATTTATTACAGCGTTTGAAGATGCCGAAGATCTCGGTCAGGGCATCTGCTACTCGCAGTTCTTCCATTTTGGCTACTACTTTTGCATAAGTGCCGGTCACAGTCTGTTTCAGATCGGCATCCACTGCTGTATCGTTCTCGGTCAGCTGTACATTCCTATTCTCTACTACACCGCCAAAATACTTGTTGCTCATGGAAATGGTACGGTTCACCAGGTTGCCCAGGGTGTTGGCCAGATCGGAATTGGTACGCTCTGCTACCAGTTCCCAGGTCAGATTACCGTCATTTTCAAAAGGCATCTCATGCAGTACATAGTAACGTACTGCATCTACGCCGAAATAATCTACCAGATCATCCGCATAGACCACATTTCCCTTGGATTTGCTCATCTTGCCACCGCCCATAAGAAGCCAGGGATGTCCGAATACCTGCTTCGGCAGGGGCTCGCCCAGTGCCATCAGGAAAATAGGCCAGTAGATCGTATGGAAACGAATGATGTCCTTGCCGATCAGATGCAGGTCTGCGGGCCACAGTTTCTTGTACTGCTCGGTGCTGTTGCCATCTGCATCGTAGCCGATACCGGTGATGTAGTTGGTCAGTGCATCCAGCCACACGTAGATGACATGCTTGGGATCGAAGGTCACCGGAATGCCCCAGGTAAAGGAGGTACGGGATACGCACAAATCCTGCAGTCCGGGGAGCAGGAAGTTGTTCATCATCTCGTTCTTACGGGAAACGGGCTGAATGAACTCGGGATGCTCATTAATGTGCTTGATCAGTTTGTCTGCATATTTGCTCATGCGGAAGAAATAAGCCTCTTCCTTGGCAGGCTTTACGACACCGCCGCAGTCCGGGCACTTGCCGTCCACCAGCTGGGACTCGGTCCAGAAGGATTCACAGGGAGTACAGTACATTCCCTCGTAAGCTCCCTTATAGATGTCCCCCTGATCATAGAGACGCTTGAAGATCTTCTGTACCTGCTTCTCATGATCCTCATCCGTGGTACGGATGAACTTATCATAGGAAATGTTCAGCAGATCACACAGACCGCGGATGACACCGGCGATCTTATCTACATGTTCCTTGGGAGTGATGCCGGCTGCCTCAGCCTTCAGTTCGATCTTCTGTCCATGCTCGTCAGTACCGGTCTGGAAGAAGACATCATAGCCCTCCTTTCTCTTGAAACGCGCGATGCTGTCAGCCAGTACGATCTCGTAGTTGTTGCCGATATGGGGCTTCGCAGATGTATAGGCAATCGCTGTGGTAAGATAATATTTTCCTTTGCTTTCCATAAATCACATTCTCCTTTTCTTATTTATTTTAATTCCAACGGATCGTTCCGTGCTCCGCACTCTCACAATCCAACCCAATATTCGCATATCGTGAAGCTTACGCTCCACTTTTATGCTCATATCGGGGCAGGTCATCAAGTCATAAAATTACTCTTGTGCAAGCACATCGTAATTTTTGACTTGTGACCTTGTTGCAATAAAAAAGTCTCCTCAAAGAACCTTATGTTCTTCAAGAAGACGAGCGTTGTCTCGTGTTACCACTTCTCTTCGTCTGCGTTTCGCAACACAGACCTCTTCGGGTCCGTAACCCTATCCGCTGTAACAGGCGGATCCTGTCGCAGCCTTGCTTCCACCGTTCCTATTCTCCCCGGTATCCGTTCGGTGCGCCGCTCAGAAGCCATCTTCTCTATCTGTCCGTTCCATTCCTCTCAGCCTTACGGAATGTTCTCTGTAAAACTTCTATGATAAATACTCTCTTCCTCATTGCATTTGCGTATTCTTACAGTAGCACAGGAAATCCGGACTGTCAATGCAGTTTTTGTTGCCATGCAATCGTAAATGTGTATAATGGTATATTATATAAGGTAATTTTTATAACATACATAAGAGGATATAAAATGAAAAAAAGTAAATTACCAAAACAGGCCTTGATCATTCTGAGCATTGCTCTGGTGCTGGTAATTTCCACAGTTATGTGGAGTTCTGCCCAGATCACACAGGATACAGCGGAAGAAGTACAGTCCACTCTCCGGGATGTTGCCACGCAGAACGCCCTGATCGTACAACAGGAGCTCCGTGAAAACTTCAACTTATTATACAGCCTTGCCGATGCGATCAGCGTTTCCCCGGATGCAGTCAATGCAAAATCCATTGCTGCACAGTTGGGATCTTTTGTCTCCACCTATGAGTTTAAACGGATCGGTTTCGTCTCACCGGACGGTCAGGTGATAAGCACCGATGGCTATGTACAGGATCTGTCCAGCAGAGATTTTTTTAAGGATGGTATGCAGGGACTTCCTGGTATTACCAATACCCTCCAGGATCGCCTCGGTACTCCGGAGCCCATCAATGTATTCAGCATTCCCGTATATGATCAGAGTGATTCCATTATCGGTGTTTTATTTGCCACCTATCGGAACCAGCATTTTGAAGAAATTTTAGGCGTGCAATCCTTTAATAATCAGGGATTCAGTTGTCTGGTAAATCAGGACGGTGACCTGATCGCCACATCTTCCAATGCACCGGCTTCCCTGCAGGAAGCCGACCGTATGTCCGATTATCTGACTCAGGATGCCCGTAACGACCAGCCCTTGCAGGATCTGCATACGCTGCTTCAGAGTTCTTCTTCCAACGGTGGTTATTTCTATGGAGGCAGTCAGAAGTATTATTACTATGCGGCTGCAATGGATAATCTCCGCAGCGACAGACAGTGGTTCGCCCTGACTATTGTTCCCGATCAGGTACTTTCCAGTCGTTCCGCTCCGATATTGTTTCAGGTGCGGCTGCTGATCCTGCTGATCATTGTGATCGCCGGAGTCGGTACTTTTGCTTTTGTGCACAGTATCCGGACACGGCGCAGGCAGTTATATCGTCTGGCTTATGTGGATCCTCTGACAAATGGTGATAATTTTGCCTGCTTCAAGGAGAAATTATCCCACCGAGGCGGAGACAGCGGCTTCTATGTTGCCCTGGATCTTCAGGATTTCAAGCTGATCAATAATACCTGTGGTGTGGCCAAGGGTGACGAAACACTGTTGGAAGTATGGAAGATCCTGCAAACCGGTACACATCTGGGTGAATTTTCTGCCCACATCAATGCAGACCGGTTCATCCTGTTCCTGCGGGATAATGACCGGTGTACCTTAGAACCCAGATTGGAGTGCCTGTGTCAGGATATTTCCAATTTGTCCACAAAGCTTAATATTCCGAAACTGTTCCCACTGTGCGGCATCTATGAGACCGCCGATCATAAGGAAATCGAACAGAATTACGGCAAGGCTGTACAGGCCATGTATCCGATAAAAGGAAAACGTACCAGGCATTATGCTTTTTATGATGAGCTGGATATCAAACAGCTCTCCGAGGATCGTCTGATGGAAGATGTCTTCGAAGATGCCCTGAAGAACGGAGAATTCCAGCTGTGGTATCAGCCGAAGGTAGACCCCGTCACCGGAAACATTCTGGGAGCGGAGGCTCTGATCCGTTGGAAGCGCCCCGACGGCACCATGCTCTCTCCCGGCAAGTTCATTCCATTATTTGAGAAAAACGGTAATATCACAACACTGGACGAATATGTGTTCCGCACGGTGTGCGCACAACAGCAGAGATGGCTGCAGGCTGGAGCAAAATTGTATCCGATTTCTGTAAATATTTCCAGAGTCAGCCTATACTACAGCAATGTGGTAGATAAGTACCGGGAGCTTTTGAATTCTTTCCAGCTGGATCCGAAATATGTTCCGCTGGAGATCACCGAGAGTGCTACCATTAATAACAGTGATATCTCCTCCCTGATCGAGCAGTTCCATGAAGCGGGATTTACTCTACTGCTGGATGATTTCGGAAGCGGATATTCTTCTCTGTCTTCGCTGAATGTCATGCATTTCGATACAATCAAGCTGGATAAGAGTCTGATCGATTACATTGGTGACCGGAACGGTGAAAAGCTGCTGTTGCACATCACGCAGCTGCTGCAGAGCTTCGGTATGACTATTACCGCAGAGGGGGTAGAAACTTCGGATCAGGTAGAGTTTCTGAAGAATCTTCACTGTGATGATATTCAGGGTTACTACTTCTCGAAGCCGTTACCGGTAAACGAATTTGAAGATTTTGTAAGAAAGCATACAGGTCTGTAGGGTTCGCCCACAGACCTGTTTTTTATTTCTGTATTCTTTTTTCTGTATCATTCTTCTCCCAGGATCAGGATCGACCAGGCCGGAAGCGTGATTTCTGCACCGGTACGCTCCGCAGTCTCTTCTCCGGTATAAAGCTCCCCAAGCAGTACCAGCTCCTCCGCTGCCGTCTTTCCTATCGTAAGTCCGCTCAGATCTACTGTTGCGGTCTCCGCAGAAGTATTGCCTAACATCAATAAGCTGCTGTTCTCGTCACTTCTTGTCAGGGCAAAGCATTGTTCACCGGAATACTGCTCCAGATAAGCGGTGGTGCCTCTGGCGATCACCGGGTTCTGGTTGCGGACACGGATCACCTGTTTCACATAATTATAGATGGAATCGGGATCCTCCTGCTGTTCTTCCAGACTGTCAAATTTCATCCGGAAATCATCCATATCTGCCGGGCCCTTACACATGCCTTCCGCATTGCCGTCCTTGCTCCAGTACATGGGGGCCCGTTTGTTCTCGTCTTTGCCGGAGCCCTTCATGCCCAGTTCTTCCCCATAATAGAGGAATGCATTGCCATTCATTAAGAGATTAAGGGCATTGCCCATTTTCGTCTGAGCTTCGCTATTCTCCCCGGCATAGTAGCCTGCACTGCGTCCCATATCATGATTGGTGTAGAAGGGAGCATTGATATAATCCGGATTGTACTGCGCATACATGCCCTGCTCTGTTTCCAGATTCTTTGCATAAGATGTTGCCGATGCCTTACCGTTCATCACATTGGCAATGATACCGGACTTGTCGGCAAAAGCAAAATCAAACATGCTGTCCACGCCGCTCTCATAATATTTGGCATAGGTATTCTGATCCGTCCAGCATTCACACACCAGATAATTCTCCGGATCTTTGCCATGAACATAATCCGCGAACCAGCTTAGAATTTCCACATTGTCCTCTGTGGATCCGGTAACATACTCTTTCACCGCATCCAGTCGGAAGCCATCCACACCCATATCCAGCCAGAAGTCCGCGATCTGCTCAAATTCCCGGCGTACCGCCTCATTCTCCAGATTCAGATCCGGCATTCCGTCCCAGAATCTCGCTTCATAATACCAGGCCGTTCCATCCAGCTGCGCATACCCGCCCTGGTATTCTCTGGAAAAATGGTAATAATCCACATACGGGCATTCGGAACTATCCGGTTCCGCCCCTTCCGGCAGGCTCTTCAGATACTCCGCAGCCTGTTGGAACCAGGGATGGCTGCTGGAAGAATGATTCATTGCCAGATCCAGGATCACACGGATCCCACGGTCATGACAGGCCGTCAGCAACTCCTGAAACGTTTCCAGAGTGCCGTACTGCGGATCGATATTCTCATAATCCGTGGTATCGTATTTATGATAGGTGACGGAGGGCATCACCGGCATGAGCCAGATACCATTGATTCCCAGATCCATATCTGTGGTATCATCACCGTCATTCAGATAATCCAGCTTTTCCAGTACGCCCTGTAGATCTCCAATGCCATCACCGTCGCTGTCATAGAAGGAATATACGAAAAGCTCATAGTAGGTACGGTAGTTGTCGTCCGGGATCTGCAGTACCCGGTTGTCCTGCACCAGAGACGTGGTACTGCCGGTGCTGTCAGTGTTACTGTCCGTGCTCTCATCCTGTACGGTGGCAGTCTCATTCTGTGTACCGGCAGCAGACGCATTGCTGTTTTCTCCTTTGCTGCCTCCACAGGCAGTCAGAGACGCTGTCATTCCCACCACCAGTATTGCTGCCCATATTTTTCTGTTCCATTTGCTCATAGTTATCGCTTACTCCTCAGATCCGCTTTTTTCAAACCGGAACCATTTGAAATCAAAATTGCATCCCGGCAGGAAAACGAAGGTCACATTCTGCTCTCCTGTCACTCTTTCCAGAGGGAAACGCAGTTCCCTATATTCCTCGCTGTGCGGGAAGGGAAGTACCTGTGTAGCTCCATCGGTAAACCTAAGCTGGATCGTATTCTGCTGTAAAGGAGTTCTTCCGCAGATGACAATGCTATCGGTTCCCGCTTCTCCAAAGTTCATATCCGTAAATTCGAGAGAGACATTATTGCCGATCTGTTCAACGGCATCCCCGGTTCTCACAAAGCTGTCACCATAGGTAACTCCGTCCGTGAGAGCACTCAGTCTTGCATAAGCTTTTTCCTGTCTGGTGAAATGAAACTCTTTCAGGAAAATTTTATCTTCTGACACCATTGTCAGTTTTGTTACACCCTTTAATCTCCGGGGCAATACGAAGGTATCCGGCTGGAAGACTTCCCAGATGCCCGGCTTCTGATAGGTTATTTCACCCACCAGTGTTCCCTGTGTCCCGGAACCGCTCTCTTCGGGCTCTCCCTTCCATATCTGAATCCGGTGGGGATCATTATCGTTGGCAAAAATGGACAGCGTGATCTCGTCACTTCCGAATTCACCAAAGTCTAACGCTTCATAGACCAGTCCGGTAGGCTGTGCCTTGTCCGTTCCGGCACTGTTCTCCACTCCGCGGCTTACGTCTCCGCCAAAACTTCCGACATAAGAAATACCCGTCACCGGCTCATACGGAGAATGGAACGTCTGTCCCATGCCCTCCACTGCAAAGTCAAGTTGGGAAATCATTTTAATATTGGTTGTTCCGTTACAGGTCATACACCTTACCTGAAAACTGCCATCACTGACGCCTGTGATCCGGATGCTCTCGCCGTCTTCCAGTTCCGCCAGCTTTGCCACAGGGCTGGGGATACCGGAAGCATCAGTAATGCTCCAGAGAAGCTTACGGTCTGTGGCTTCCATGGGATAGATACGGGTATGTAGCAATACATACGGCTTCTCCGGTGTCAATCTCATATAGGGAGCGCTCATTTCCAGTTTCCGCACCGGAACAAATCCGGGATCCACAAAGGCGGGCGGATATTCTCTGTTTTCTTCTGTTGCGCAGACACCGGGACGAATCGGTGCTTCGACTGCCTGTAACGTCACTGTCGCCGTGCGGTGCCCGGCAGCTGCCGTTGCTGTTCCAGTACCGGTTTCATTGGTCATGCTGTTCACTGTGGCTGCCCATGCATCCTCCACAGTCACACGAATCTCCCCCGGCGTAGTTTTTGCTGCGATCATAGCCAGTAATTTCCCCTGGAACAACTTACGTACGGTTCCCTTGTAGGCATCGTAATCGGCGCTGTCACCATTGTCCAGTCCCACCAGTCTTCCAGCACCTTCCACGGTCACTCTCACATAATCGGAGGCATTTTCCACAGGATATCCGTCCCGGTCCTCCGCTGAGATCTCCACAAAGATCATGTCCTCGCCGTCAGCATGCAAGGCTGATTTATTTGCTTTTAATACATAATGATCTGTGTTGCCGAAGGAATGTCTCTCCTGTCTGGCTATCTCCCTACCCGTTTCGTCGTATGCCACGGCACAGATACTGCCGGGCGCATACGGTACTTTCCAGGAAGGCTGCAATACCGTTCCTTTCTGATGATCGATCTGCTGTTTTCCCTGTGACACTCCGTTTACGAACAGTTCCACCTCCGGAGCATTGCTGGTGATCCGCACGTCCACCTGCTGTCCCGGATTAAAATCCCAGTAGGGATATACATGGATCATGGGATCTTTTTTCCCATCCGTCCATTCCGAACGGAAGACGTAGTAGGAGTCTTTGGGAAATCCCGCCGTATCCATCTGTCCGAAATAGCTGTTTTTCGTCTGATAAGGGGTCGGCTCACCGATATAGTCAATGGCTGTCCAGATGAACTGACCACAGGAATAAGGGGTATCTCTGTCCATAGTGATACAGTATTCCGTATTTTTCGCCGCCCAGCTGGTAGTACTGTTGCCCAACGCAGAACACTGTTCGTCCGCTTCGATCAGATTCGCCCTCTCCAACGGAAAATGATACACCCCTCGGCTCTGTACCACAGAGGAAGTCTCACTTCCGTAGATGATCCAGTCCGGATGCTTTTCATGGTGTTCCGCATAATATTTTTCCGCGTAGTTATAGCCCGCCACTTTCACGATATCCGCACATTTCTGGGCATTTTCCCAGGGCATGTAATTGGAACCGATCGTCACCGGTGCCACCTTCCGGTAATCCCACTTTCTGACTGCTGCAAGGAGGCTACGGGTGATCTCCTGTCCATGGGCATCCGCATGGGTATCCGGAATCTCGTTGCCAATGCTCCACATGATAACGGAAGGATGATTGCGGTCTCTGCGGATCCAGCTGCGTACATCCTTCTCCATCCACTCCTTGAAAAATCTGGCATAATCATAAGGATTCTTTGCCATCTCCCACATATCGAACGCTTCGGATACGATCAGAAATCCCATCTCATCCGCCAGTTCCATCAGTTCCACAGCGGGCATATTGTGGGAAGTCCGCACAGCATTGACACCCATGGAACGCATGAGTTCAAATTTCCGGCGCATGGCTTCTTTGTGAAAAGCCGCTCCCAGTGCTCCGAGGTCATGGTGATCGCAGGCACCGTTCAGGCGCACTTTTCTGCCGTTTAATAAAAAGCCCCTGGCAGGATCAAATTGCATGGTGCGGAAACCGATACGGAAATGTTCTTGCTGACATAGTTCCCGGCTGTTGGTCTCCTGCTCTCTCCACAGGCATACCTGCAGATCATACAAGTAAGGATCCGTAATGTCCCATTTTCTAGGATTATCCACAGGGATCGTTATGGATATCTTGTTCTGTCCACAGGTGAGAGGCTGTTTTACCCGGAAGAGCTCCTGGTTTTCTGTTTCTATGGGACTTTTGCTGTTATCAGCATCTCGCAGACAGTATTCCAGTTCATAATTTCCACTATCTGTTCCCCATTCCAGTTCCGTGTCGATGGTCAGATCATAACCATTTTTTGTCTCAACAGAAGATGTATAGATGCCGTCCAGAGGAATATGTGTCTTGGGCAGCCGGATCATCCACACATTCCGATAGATTCCGGCACCGCTGTACCATCTGCTGTTGGGCGCCTGAAATACGACACGCAGAACGATTTCATTATCTCCCTTATGTAAAGCATCCGTAATATCCCAGTCAAAGGTAGAATAGCCGTATTTCCAGTCGCCAAGGTGCTCACCGTTTACATAAATAGAAGAATCCATGTAGCCACCTTCAAAGCGGAGGATGACACGGTCATCATTTCCTGTTTTATCCGGGGCATAGGCAAAGTTCTTCCGATACCAGCCGATGCTGTCTTCATAGAGATTCTTCGTATCATAGATCAACCAGTCATGGGGCAGATCCACCGGCTGCATTTTGGCTTCCCAGATCTGCCTGTCTTCCCATTTCACACCTAATTCCGTTTTGGCAAAATACCAATTATCATTCCATAACGTTCTGCTGTTCATCAAAGTTTTTGCCCTTTCTGTCTGATCCCGGTTTCTGTCCCGTTATTTTATTTTTCCTGCACGTGTTCGGTTTTATCTGCGTTCGATGCAGACTGCGCATCTGCACGGTTCTCCAAGTGTTTCACAAGCCAAACCGCCAACAGCGCATCCAGCGTTCCCAATAAGATTCCGCCCAGGATATCCGTCGGGTAATGAACGAAGAAGTAAAGTCTGGAAAATGCAATAAGTGCCGCCATGAGCAGACTTAAGAGTCCTGCTCTACGATAATAACAGAAGATCGTCACTGCACCGGCGAATCCATTGGAGCTGTGTCCCGAAGGGAACGAATATTCAGAAGGAAACGGGATCTTCAATATGACACTGTTGTCGACTGCGCAGGGTCTGGGTCTGGCGATCACATTTTTCAGAAACAGATTCCCCACCAGATAGGTAATAGCCATTGCGATCATCATAGTCAGACCGCATTTTCTGGTCTTCGGTATACATGTCAGGACGATGGCGATGGCAATCCATACAAGCCCGCTTTCTCCTATGGTGGTAAAAAGACGCATGACGTCCGTCAGCCATCCCTGATGAATTTCTTGTATTGCGTGTAATATCTGTAACTCCATATCAATCTCCATTCCGCAGACAACTGTCTATCCTTCCGTCACCGTCTGCCGACAGTCTGCGCCTTCCATAAGACGTTCCCCGCCCAAGTCCTGCCTATGGCGATGTTACTGCATCTTCGCAAGAAAAGCCTTCGCATTGGCCGCGATGTCATCCTTGAATACAGCAGAACCTGCCACGATAACATTAGCTCCCGCATCAAGTGCCAGCGCTACGTTGTCAAGATTAATGCCGCCATCTACTTCCAGATCGGTAGCCAGTCCTCTGTCCGTGATCATTTTACGGATCACCGCTACCTTATTCAGGCATTCCGGGATCAGCTTCTGTCCGCCGAAACCGGGCTCCACGGTCATGACCAGTACCATATCCACCAGTTCCAGATAAGGCTCCACTGCCTCTGCCGGGGTGGCTGGTTTGATGGTGATGCCGACCTTTTTGCCGGTGGCACGTATTTTTTCAATGCATCCCTTCACATCCTCTGTGGCTTCCAGATGGAAATTCACCAGATCCGCGCCGCAGGCAGCGAACTCTTCCACATAACGCTCCGGCTTCTCAATCATCAGATGCACATCCAGGAACATGTCTGTATGGGGTCTCACTGCCTTCAAGACAGGCATTCCGTAAGAGATTGAAGGCACAAACAGTCCGTCCATCACGTCTACATGCAGCCAGGGCACGCCGGCTCCTTCCACAGCTTTGATATCTTCTCCCAGCTTCCAGAAATCCGCCGAAAGAATTGAAGGTGATAAAATATTCATGATACTCCTCATTTCTGCCCTTTAGGGCTTTGTCTGCAGCACTTTTCCCAATGAATAGGAAATCGTATTCCATATGCGTCTATTCTAACAAACTTGCATTCTTAAAACAAGACAAACTAAAAGGAACCTTTCCTTTCGGGAAAAGTTCCTCTTTTCTATAGATTTTTGACATCCTCTTTTAACCGGTCCCAGGCATCCTCGTGTTCCGTATAATATATGGGACATTTTTTCCCACCGCAGTCATAATGGCGGAGAATATCCTCCGGTTCCAGTTCATAGGCGTCGATCAGCCATCTCAACAGCCTGATCAGGGAGTCGTAGGTTTCCTGCGTGAACTGTCCGTTGTCCGCCTTATAGCAGCATTCGATAGAGATGGAATCCTCGTTACGGGTCTGCACCGCATAAGCGATCTCATCCAGAGGAACGCACTGGAGGATCTCCCCGTTATAGCCGATGATAAAATGCGCACTGGCACTGCGCTCATGATTGTCCTTAAGCTGTTCGAAATAACTGCGGTTCTGTGCTGCACTGGTGCCGGGGTTGGCAGTATAATGCACGAAAATATTATTCACCTCCGTCAAAGGATCTCCCGGTCTGGAATATTCATTTACCGTGAGGAAATCCTCTGTCCAGTCAGGGTGCGCTGCGTAAGTCTCCGCCGACAGTCCCTGAATCCGGGTTCCTATAGTATTCTCAATCCCTTTTTCCACCTGCTGCGCCATGTCTATTGCTTCCATCGGTGTGCTGGCTTCCGCAGTACCGGCAGGCACATTCAGAAGCTTTGTCAACGCAATGATTCCTACCAGAATTCCTGCACTAAGCAGAGTCAGCCGGATATATCTGCGGATTCTTGCCCGTCTGCGGCGGCGCTGTCTCTCCGCCCTCGCCAGACGGTGCCTGGCACGGGTATTGTAGGTATTGTCTTTGTATACATTTTCCCCATATACCGCATCCGCAGTTCGCTGCTTCTGCTGGTGGGTTCTATTTTCCTGCCGGGGTGCTACACTGTGCTGAGGATATGTTCTTGTCCTTGTGCCCTCCTGCGGCATTGCAGGTGTGCTGTGTTGTGACCGTTCTGTGCGCCTTCCCATATGTCTGCCCATATTTTTCCCGGTTTGATAATCCACCAGATACGGATTCCTCCGCATCTGCGTTATATGGATCTCTGCCTGTCTGCTTGAACGATTTTCCTGCGTCATATTGCCAGCCCCTCCAAATGAATTACTTTCTATGGGTTTCAATATAGCGCGGAGTTGTCACATTTTACGTCACATTTTTCTTAAGAAATTATAAATTTCTTCCATAACAGTGCTTGCAGATATGTTTCAATCTCTTTCGCGGTGATTTGATGGGCTTTCACTCCGGGATGCAGGCGGCTGCCAACGGTATCCGGTGTCGTGTCGGGGAGATGTAAAAAGTGAATCCGGGAATCGGCGGTCTGCTTCGCATAGCCTTCCACAGCTTCCCGGATGACGGACAGAAAGTTGTCTCCCAGCATGCCGTAACCCCAGATGATCTGTGCTGTGGGGTTGCTGTTCCGCACTACTTTCAGGAAATCGCAGATAGCTGTTGTCAGAATCTCTTTAACTTCTTCTATGTCCCGTGTTCCTGCCCATTCCTGCCCCAGTTCCGCTGCGGACTGAATCGCTGTGGCATCATTGGTTCCCAGATTGATAATGACCGCATCTGGCTGCCATGCTTCGAAATCATAGTCTTCCAACGCTCCCAAGGAAGCATTCCTCTCCCCGGTGAGCAATCCACAGACCTGTGTGTAAAACGGAGGAATCTTATTCTCCACATTTCCATCCCATCCGGTGACAATTCCCCAGCCGCTCTGGGATACCACACGATACTCCGCAGAAAGCGCGTCTGCCACCATACAGGGATAAGTATTCACTGCTGAGAAAAAAGCGCTGATCCAATCCTCTTCGCAGGCGTCTCCCACCGTACCTTCCCCACTGGTAATGCTGTCTCCCACGAATTCCAGCCGGTACTTCGGCTCCGGCAACTGCAGGAATTCACCGTCTGCATATTGCAATCCCACAATCTGTAACAGATGCCCGGGATCCTGATGCATTGCCTGTACTTCCTTCAGTATCCGTACATGCTTTGGTTTTCCTACCGTCATCCCCCGGAACAGGCACACTTCGTTTTTCCCTTTATTTAATGGAACTCTACTGATCTGCACGCCGTTCAGTTCCACCGCAAGCCACGGTTCATAAGCGTCGTAATCGGCATTTACCTCCACCTGAAGTTCACTGCCGGTATAGATAAATTCTATTCCGCTGCCGGTCCAGAATAAATTCACCACGTCCGTTCCTGTGGTGCGTCCCAACACCCGTACCTGCGGCAATGCTGCTACACTGACTGTCTTTGTTGGCTGCTCCATTTTCTGCCATACCTCCCTGTGCATTGTTTTATCTGTCGTTCTGATTTTCGCTGTTCCGCCCTCTTATCTCCGGTTCTTGCCACGACAGCTGTATTCTTCTGCGATCACAGCCTCCGCAGGGCGACCACAGACCGCATAAGGACTCTTCCATTCCATACTTCCCGGCCAGTCCCAGATTCCGAAGCCTTTCACCCAGTCCCGTTTTTCGCAAGCAGAAAACATTGCCAGGTACCAGTCTGCCTGTTCAGCATCATCCTCTTCCCCTCGCAGTTCCCAGTTATTTGGAACCTGTGCGGAACCATGGATATTCATACATCCAGCCTCCGAGAAAAGAAAAGGCTTCTGGTATTTTTTAACTACTTCTTCAATGCGATCCAACTGATTCTCCCAATCATCGATGGGATAGTATCCGCTGGAAGCAATCACATCCACTGCCTCCCACCATGTAATATGATCTTCCCCGTATTTGTCACAATTATAACCGACAGGCCCGTCATATACTGTGCGGACCTCTGCGATCAGTTTTCTCCACTCCGTCTCCCGGTGCTCTGTCATCGTCATCTCGCATCCTGTAAGAAATAATTCACACCCTGTCCTCTGTGCGATCTGTGCATAATGCTTCTGAAAAGCAATATGGCTTTCAAACCAGTTGCCCCACTTCGGTTCACAGGGAACATCATGATCAAAAAAGCTTATCCTTGCTCTCCAGACACCATTGTCACAATTCACGGTAGGCTTTAATGCCACCTTTAATCCCAGACTCTGCGCAAAGCGAATCATATCACACAGTTCTTCATCCGTGCAGCTTTTCTCCCCATCAAAACAAATTTCTTCACTATAAGGGGTCTCCTGTATCCCCGAGGGAGTGAGTATCACCCAGTTCGCGTGGGTCTTATGCGCCATTTCCTCCATACTTTTTCTGGCTTCTCCAGATCCCAGTACGCCTTTGTGCGGAAATACCGCAAAATTCACCCCATGAAATTTTTCTGTACCAAATTTCTGCATCAATAGTTTTCCTTTCCATAATTGTTTTATCGTAAAGCTTTTCCAATCTCCGTTCTTGTATTGTATCATTATTATCTTTATTTAGCTAGCTATTTTAACTTAATTTTAGTTAAAATTATTTTTGTTTTCTCACTTTTCCTATGTTAATATAAAAATAAAGTTATACAATCAAATGAGGGAGAATATTGCCATGCATTTTGTCCAGGCGAAGGGGATTTTATCTCAGAATAACGGAATGAATATTTACCGTGGATGCTCCCACGGCTGTATTTATTGCGACAGCCGCAGCAAATGTTACGGTTTTACACACGCCTTTGAAGATATCGAGGTCAAGGAAAATGCTCCTGAACTGTTGGAACGGTCGCTTCGTTCCAGGCGGCACAAGTGTATGATCGGTACAGGTGCCATGTGCGATCCGTATCTTCCCGCTGAAAAAGAGCTTCAATTGACCAGGAAGTGTCTGGAACTGATCGACCGGTATGAATATGGCGTTACGGTACTCACAAAATCCAATCTGGTGCTTCGGGATCTCGATCTGCTGCAATCTATCAATAAGAAGGCCAAGGCAGTCGTGCAGATGACGCTCACTACTTATGATGAGGAGCTGTGCCGGAAGCTTGAACCGAATGTGTCTACTACGAGAGAGCGTTTTGAAGTGTTGATGAGATGTAAAGAATTGGGAATACCGACTCTTGTGTGGATGACACCGATTCTTCCTTTTATTAACGATACCAGGGAGAATATAGAAGGCTTGCTTGATTATTGCCTGCAGGCAGGAGTTCAGGGAATTCTGGTGTTCGATGTTGGTGTCACGCTGCGGGAAGGCGACCGGGAATATTTCTATCAGGCGCTGGATCGTGATTTCCCCGGCATCCGGCAAAAATATGTCAGCACCTATGGAAATGCCTACGATATTCCAAGTCCTTATGCAAAAGAGCTTATGACACTGATTCAAAACACCTGCACAGCGAATGGTATACTGTGTTCCCCGAAGGAATGCTTTACTTACCTGCATGAATTTCCGGAGAGATACGTGCAGCAGACGTTGTTTTAGGTTCCAATGGCGATACTTTCTACAAAAAAGTTTAATATAGCCAACACAGTAAAATCGGGAGCTTTTGCTCCCGACATCTTGATAACGCAAAAAACAAATATTTACATTCAGAATAGAACTACACTCAGAAAATTGGTAGCTATAGCTTCAACACCCAAAACAAAAACGGCATTGTGATCACGGAAAGCAATGTGGTCAGGGCCACGCCCCTGGATGTCAGCCGATAATCGCCATTGTACTGCTGTGCCAACATTACTGTCATGCTGCCTACCGGTGTTGCCATCATTACCAGACAAACGCCTCGGAATATAGGATCTTTGATAAAAAAGCATAGCCCCCACAGAAGCAATGCCGGTAATAATACCAGTTTTATTATAGAAAAAATGAGTAGGCGCACATCTGTAAATAAATCTCTTAACCGGGTCTGCGCCAAAGAGTCACCAATGACCAACATGCTTAACGGACCTGTGATGGCACCAGTGAAAGTTGCTGTATCTTCAAGGATCAATGGGACCGGAAGATTGGTGATATACAGAACTATCGCAATAATGCAAGAGCCTACGCCTATATTCACGAGCTGTTTCCAATTTATATTTTTCTGACAACCACCAATCTGCATTTTGTGGATGCCATAAGTATAGATCAGGACATTATATAACAAGTTGAAGATTACAGCGTGAATTATTGCATTGCTGCCATACATGACATCCAGCAAAGGATAACCCATAAAACCAATATTGGAAAAAAGCGTCATGACCTGATAAGCACCGTAGTCCTCTCTGTCTGCATGAAGCAATCTGGGCAATAGTTCCGCGACAGCAAGCATAATTGCAAAATAGATCAGAGCAACCCCTAGAGTAAACAACAATTTTCCTTTATTCTCCAGTCTCTCAGGATTCATACCAGAGGCAATAATCAGCGCAGGATTTCCAATATTGATTACTATACTTGAAATTGTTTTGCCTGTAGTATCTTTAAACACACCGATTTTCCGACAGATATATCCGATGAGCATAATCAAGAAAAACATTATCATTTTTTGGAGTAAAAGCATACAACACCTTCATATAGTAAATATATAAGCTCGCAAATTATACGTTCTTACAAATGCATCTCTAACCGCTGCCAACATTACTTTGCAGAGTCGCCCATTATAACACAGGAAGGAGAGGGAATTACAATTTCCTGTCCGCTCCACTTTAAAATCCCTTTATTTTCATCAAAGAAAAAGGTCTGTACCACATCTGTATGCTGAATACCCACTATCAGCATAGAGCCATCTGGTACAAAACAAAACTCCCGGCAGAAATCACCTGCCAACATTGTATGTCCTTTCAACATCAACAAACCGGTTTCCTTATCTACCTCATAGACAACAATTGAATTGTGCCCTCTGTTCCCAGCCAAAAGATATCTACCGGATGGATGCATCTGTAGTGCCGAAGTATAGTTCTCCCGGTCATAACCATCCTCACGTCTCGTCGATATTACCTGGACATTCCGTAACATATTTTTGCAATCCGGCTGATACTCAAACACAAAAATTTGACAGCTCAATTCAGATACCATATATAGATATTTTCCATCCGGACTGAAACGGAGTTGTCTGGGTCCACTGTCCTCCGGTGCTTTCCACTCGAAAACTTTTTGATACGTTTTTGCATCATAAAGATATATATAATCAAGACCGCAATCCGCAACCGCAATATATTTTCCATCCGGTGTAGGCATGGATGCATGAATATGAGACATCCTTCCATTTGGTTCCTGGTGATGCTCTACTCGTCTTTCCTCCCCAATGCTTCCATCCTGATTAATGCCGTACACCACCAGCAATCCATTACGAAAAACAGATACTAAAAGACTATCTTTTTCCTCATCCGCTATAACATGACATGGCCAGCCACCATAAGCATATCTGCTATTTAAAAATGAAAGTTTATTATCCTCTATGTGATAAGCAGCAACACCTCCACCCGGTACACCTTTATATTCCAGTGATTCCATAACCGCATACAGACATTTTCTCTTTTCCGAAACATATAAATATGCAGAATCGTCAGCCTCTACTGTTGAAACTTCCCTCATTTCCCCATTTTGAGTATTTATCTCCAATGTGTAAATACCTTTCGATCCTCTCAAGGAGTTCGTTCCTACGTAACACTTCATCCATTTCTCCATATCTTTACCTTTCCGTTTCGTCATTGTACTCTCCGTTGTAAATTTGATAAGCTCTTGGCATTCTTTTTTCCCATAAACGTTTTCCCTCACATAGATCAAAAAGCTCCAGTCTTCCGGTTGATTCCGCAAATTCTTCATCAGCAATCAGCAAACAATCCAGCTGTTTCAGATACAGAAAGCTCCTGGGCCATCCCAGTGTTTGCAAAATTCTCCCTTCCCGGATCATTCCGTTTTGCTCAACGACCAATTCCCGGATCAGATTAGCTCCCCGTACTCCTACGAACAATCTTCCTTTTGTCCAATCTGGACACAAAATTGAAGAAAGACTTTTTCGTGCTCCGGCAGGGAGCAAACTGACACGCTGCTTTTCTTTCAAACCTCCGTCTGAATTTTTCTCCAACACGATCAATTCATTCGATAATTCTGTAACGAGGTATACGATTTTTCCTAATGGATGTATCTCCAGAAATCTTGGACCTGATCCCCGGGGCTGTTGCTCTATTCTCCAGTTGTCCCGGTTTCCCCAAAGTTGGCTCTCACTACTATGATATACTGCATCCGCGCCCAGATCGGCAATCCAGCACTCCTCCTGCATCCACTTTACAAAATGCGGATGAGACGCTTCCTGCCTGCTAACTACCGGACCATTTCCTTTGAAAATCACCCTTCCAGATTCTTTGCCGATGCGCCCCTCCGCTACGTCCACTGATACAACCATTTGTTCTCCATACACAGCAATCAAAAGAGCCTTTCCCTGCTCCCAAAAGCTCATATGGCTGATCCCTCTCCAAGGGAAACAGCTTTTCTCCAAAAAAAACAGTTCTCCTGTAAGTTGCTTCAAATAAAACGACTGAATATAACTTCCCCCTGATTCTTCCTGTCCTACCGCATACAGTATTCCGTTGGGCGCAATACACGCCCATTCCAGATTTTTCAGTGGTGCAGCCAAAGTTTCCCTGCTGTCATTTCTCCCCAGGTCAATACGATATATCCCATCTGTCGATGTGTTTCCAAATGTATTGCAAAAATAGAATGTCATTTAAGTCAGCTCTCTCCATTATGAAAACAAAAACTCTACTTCCTCTTGCGTTAATCTCTTTTCTGATGCACGAAGGCTCTCTTCCAGTTCCTTAACCCTGCAAGGTCCTACGATCGGAATAACCTGAAAAGGCTGCGCATAAAGATATGCTAATGTTATTTCCAATGGAGTGGCATTCGTGAGCTTGCATAGTTCGTCTACTCTCTCCGCTCTTTTTAAGGATTCCGCATTATAAAACATATCTCTGGGGAAAGCAAATTTATCGTCCTTGAGAAATCCCTCTTCCTTATGTAATACAAAAAATCCTGCTGCCTGAGAAGTATATGCAGTTACCGGTTTACCGGTTTTTTGGTGATATTCATATATGTTCTCTGTCATATGGGTCTGTACAGCTGCCTCCACTGCCTCGTCATTCGGTTTTGCCAAATTGAACATAATTTCATGCCCAACAAAGGATTTCAAATTATGCTCTTTCGCGTAAGCATCTGCAGCCCACATTCTTTCTGCCGACCAGTTCGAACAAGCAAAATATCTCACCTTTCCTTCTCTGACAAAGCTGTTCAAAGTTTCAATAATTTCACCAACCTCACGCTTCGGATCATCTGCATGTAAATAGTATAAATCTATATAATCAGTCTGTAAGCTTTTCAAACTGCTCTCCAGATCCTCTCGTATCTCTTCCGGCGCCAGCCTTTTTATGTTCGGTGTTTCAAGTGCATGGCAGGCTCCTTTGGTCGCAACTACCAGCTTGCTTCTCAATCTATGCTGTTTCATCCATCTTCCAATCAATAATTCAGATAGTGGAAGATTTCCTGGATTCCACCTTCCATACACATTCGCTGTATCAATAAATGTACCCCCATTTCCTACAAAACAATCGAGGATATCGAATGATGCCTGGTCGGAAATACGGCTCCCGAGCACTCCACCTCCCAACGCTATATCTGACACTCGCAAATTTGTTCCTTTATAATTTACAATATTCATCCTTCGCTCTCCTTTTAAAACACTTCTCAGCCTTTCACTGCTCCAACTGTCATACCTCTTGCAAAATAGGACTGGAAAAACGGAAATATAATCATAAGAGGTAAAATACCGATTACTGCAATTGCCATACGAACCGTGATGGTAGGCATTTTACCCAAGGCATTGGCAGCCTCTGCGCTTCCTGCCATACTTTGTGTCATAAACTGAATATCCAGCAAAATTCTATTCAAATAATTTTGCAGACTGAATAATTTTGTATTCGTAAGATAAAGGAGACCATTATACCAGTCATTCCAATAACCAATACCAATCAACAATCCTACCGTAGCCAGGATGGGTTTCGAAATCGGCATAATAATACTAAAGAAAATTCGGAACTCCTTAGCGCCATCTACCATAGCTGATTCGATCAATTCCTTAGGCGTATTGTTATTAAAGTATGTTCTCACCAGCAGAACATTGAAACCATTTACCAAAATATTATTTGGCAAAAGTAATGCAAATATAGTATTTTTGACATGTAACGTATTTACATATAATAAATAGGTGGGAACCATACCTCCGTTAAAAAGCAATGTAAAAAACACGAGAAAATTGATTATCTTTCTTCCGGGTAATTCATTACGCGAAAGTGTATATCCCAGCATGGCTGTAAGCATCAATCCGGAAATCGTACCTATAAATGTAGTTAGTATTGAAATCCCGTATGCACGGAATATTGTCTGCCCCTGCGTCGCCATATAGCGATATGCTTCCAGACTCCACTCTTTGGGCCAAAAGGAATAACCATTTCGGAACACACTATCATTATCCGACAGAGAAGACGTTACCAGCAACAACGTAGGAAGAGTACAGAAAAGCACGAAACAAATTAAAACTATATGTGCTACTAATGCTGATTTGTTTACTTTCATTCGTTTCATCTCACACCTCCTAAAACAGAGAATCTTCCGGGCTGATCTTCCGAAGTAACAAATTTGTAATTAAAACAATTAAAAAGCCGACTACTGACTGATATACTCCTGCTGCTGCAGACATACCCACGTCTCCTGTCTGTATCAATGTGCGGTACACATAGGTATCTATTGTATTTGTAGTACTGTATATTGCTCCTGAGTTCTGTGTAACCTGATAAAATAAACCAAAATCAGAATAAAAAATCTTTCCTACCGCCAATAATATCATCATTATAATAACCGGTTTCAACAATACCAGTGTGATATACCGTACCTGTTGAAGCTTTGATGCCCCATCCAGTTGAGCCGCTTCATAGTAAGACTTATCAATAGAAATAACATTGGCATAATAAATAGTTGCCTGAAATCCAAATGACTTCCATGTATTTACGATCGGTAATATTATAGGCCAGTACTTTGACTCATTGTACCAGGATATCGTGCTTTTTCCCAAGGGCTCCAGGATCCCTTTATTAATAAAGCCTACATCCGTACTTAAGAAAGCAAATACCAGATAACTGATAATGACGATAGAAAACAAATATGGCAAAAGAATCACTGTCTGATATACTTTTAAAGCCTTTTTGCTTGTCACTTCGCTCAAAAGAATTGCTACTAAAATACCTAAAAATGTATTAATTATAATAAATGCCACATTGTACAATATTGTGTTTCTGGTAATAATAAAAGCAACTGAGTTTTTAAATAAAAACAAAAAATTTCTAAAGCCTGCCCAATCACTTCCATAAATTCCTTTGCTGTAGTCGAAATCTTTAAAAGCTACCACCATACCCGTTAGTGGTAAATAATTGTTAATAAACAAATAAACCAATGCCGGCAAAGCCATAATGTATAGTGGCAAAAGCTTTTTTATTTTTTTTAATCTTTTATACATACCAGGCTCCTTTGAATAGAAAGGTCAGTTGTGTTATACCTCTGACCTTTCCGAGAAACTTTACCTATTTTGTTGCCGCCCACTCGTCTAACTGCCGCTGCTTTTCTGCAATAACAGTATCAATCCCTGCATCCTTCAGTGCCTGTCGGAATTTCGGTAAATTTTCATCAGGATCGATTACTCCATTCTCCAGAGGCAGACGATACTCATCCATTACTGCCTGTACAGCCGCCGCTTCTGCCTTCACAGGAGTGGTGTCAAACACAAATCCCAGCGCTTTAGATTTGATTGCATTATCATTAAATTCCTCATATTTTTCATTTAAATCTTCGGGATCCGTATTCCAAATATAACTCAGATAACGATTTCCAAAAGCGTAAGTTGCACTCAGAGTATAGCCGGATGTTTCTCCAGTTACACCGTCCGGATAAGTAATCCACTTTTCGCTTCCTTTTACATGCTGATAGTGTGTACCTTCAATACCCCATACCAACGCATTATATACTTCTGCATCACTATAAAGCAGATTGACAAACTCCAACACTTTTTCAGGATTCTTACAGCTGACAGGGATCGACTGAATAACAGCTCCAACCGTTTGTGTATTTCCAAAAGCCGGATTTACAATTGCTGTACTGCATGGAATACCTGTCATATTGGTGCTGTCTGTAGGCACACCCGGATGAATCAGGGACATTGTGGATGCCACTTTTCCTGTTTTGAAATAAGCTACTCCTGTATCAGGATTCGTTGAAGCATCTGGAAGAATATAGCCCTTCTCATTCCACTCTCTGGCTTTCCTCACACACTCCTCGTAATATTCTGTATCAAAGAGATTTTGCACGGTCAGATCGCCCTGTCCCCAATCCATCAGGACTCCCATGGTATCACCCAGCCCATCATATGTTTTAAAAAGGCTTTCCAGAATGCTGGTTCCCTGGCTTTGCGGCTGCGTTACATACTTGTCCGGTTCTCCCTCTTTAATTCTGGCAAAAAGGTCATCTAATTGTTCTACTGTTAATCCTGCATCAGCATCAATTCCATATTTCTCGATAATATCATTGCGAAGAATCAGTCCGTATGCACTTGCCATATCACGTATGGTCGGAAATCCATATATTTTTCCGTCAACTGTGGTAGCTTCCATATAGTCGCCGATTACTTCCATTGCATCCGGTGCATATTTACGAACCGTTTCTTCATCCAGCCCAAGCAGTTTATTGGAAGTGACATCACTACTGAATGTAGTTCTGGCTGATGCATTTACCAGATCCAGCTTTTCGCCACTGGTAATCATCAGATTAACCTCCTGCTGATAGTTTGCTCCTGTCATAGGCAAAAGCTTAACCTTGGCACCAATCTTGTCATAAACAATGTTACTTAGATTCTCCTCTACCAAATCCCAATCTGCCTGCTGTACCCATACATCAAATGCATAAACAATGGTATATGGTTCCTCTCCTTCCTGCACAGTGTCATTCGTTTCACTTTTGTCTGTCTGACCTACGCTCTGATTACCGCTTTCATTTCCACATGCGGAAAGCACTGTACACGCTGCCAACAATATGGCAAATACTTTACTTACAATTTTCTTTTTCATATCATTTTCTCCTTCCTTTTATGTATGTTTTGTATCTTTTGTAATTAAACTATATCTCTTATAATTATTTCTTTCTCCCTGAATTTCGACCTTCACTTATGAATTTTATACGCTTTTTGTTTTATCGAAATCCAGCTCATGAAATGGATCTTTGTCCTCTCCATCATAATCCGTCAGCTTACTCGCGATCCTTTTCAGATAACTATTTGTGTTTGCAAGAGATCCGCTAATAATATCCTCTTCTGTTATTTTGGCAATTAAAATTTCTCTGGCGGAAGCCATCACCTCTTTCATATTGGATAGATAACTTCCACGTTCCCGATCATATGTTACATAGATAAATCCGTCATCTGCTTCCTTTGCATCCGGATAAGAAACTTCTCTCTCGTCTAATAGTAATTTATAAGGGAACGTTTTTCCTTCATCCTCTGACAGCATTGCCGTAAGATTATTTCTTCCACTAAACTTAAAATGATTGATCAGCAGGATTCTACCTGAACGCAATCTTGTAATATGGAATCTCGAACAGGGACCACCATAGCCAGTGTCAAAATCTTTACTCCAGCTTCTTCCTCCATCATAAGAATTCGATGCGCCAATCCCATACTTTGTCCTAACAAACATTCTTAGGCTTCCATCCTTCATCTCCAAGATCATATGTTCATCATAATGCCGGTCTTTCACGTCTGCAAAGCCAAGCTTCTGAAAGGTTTTCCCGCAATCATTGGTAGCATAAACAAAGGAGCCTTTTTCCGTAATTTTAGTATCATATTCTTCTGATAATACTCTTATACCATCATTCCATACAGCAATCGGGAACAACCATTCACCAGATTTCACCACTATAGGTTTATTCATCATTACATTATGGCCTACCAGAAATTCTTCTCCCCAAACCAGCTCCTCTGCATCAGGATCTCGGCAAACAGATGCATATAAACCATCGTCCGGACACTTTGCCCATGTCAGCCAAAGTTCTCCCAATGGATCTATCCAAAGGCATGGGTCAAAGCATCTTCCATTATCTTCTTTTACAATAACAATCGGTTCCGAGAAATGATTCCCTCCGTCATCCGACTTAATTACGATCACATAATTTCCTATTTCTTCCTTGACTCCACCTGAATAGAAAGTAAGGAAAATCCTTCCTCGTTTTGTCACCTCAATGCTTGGGATTCCTTGCCATAGGCGTTTTGAAGCCCTGTATTTTTGTAATTCCTTTGTTTCCGTATACAACATAATCGTTTCCTCCAACAGACTTATATCCATGTTTTCTGCATCTTCTTTAAAAATACAGGAGCTGTTATATCAACGGAACAACGGACAATGCAGCCCCTCTTTTTTCATTTTCTAAATATACAGTATATATAATATATAATTTATGATCTGCTTCATAGGCGCATGGGTAACACCACGCTTTTCCATAACCTAATCTGTCGGAAAAGCCATTTTGTAGTATAATGCCTGTCTCAAAGGTACTTTCTTTGGGTTTGGAGAATGCGAGTACAAGTTTTTCTCTTCCCGGATACCAATTTCCTATTATATAATTTCTACCATCAGAAAGCGTGCCCGCATATATTTTTGAATCTGAAAAAGGAATATCATAGGAAAAGGCATCCGACCATGTCTCGCCATAATCCTGTGATAAATATACAAGCGGAACTTTTCGCTCGTCATCTCTTGAAAACATGGCAATTTTATTATCTTCTATGATTGCGGTAATTTCCGGATGTACCAACTTAGAACCATCAGGTAAGTCTCCATTTTCCTGAATATACACTAATCTCCAATCATCATCTATTTTCCCAGAATCCGAAATAAGTACCGCCGGAGTATTCGGGAAGCCATCTAGTTCAGCAATACGTCCCGGCAAAAGCAATTTCCCATTTGCCATCTTATACACATTCGTATTTAGCTTAAAAGGAATCGGTTTGGACCATAAAAATTCAAAACAGTCCTTTTCCTCTTGAAATACATAAAGATCAAGAGCATGAATATGATCTGCTGATACCATTTCATTAATAAGCATATATAGTTTATCTTCACAAATACCGTACACCGGTGGGCAGAACAAAATTTTGCCGGTTTGATCCTCCGCTACCGTTTCAATATCACTCCATGTCTTTCCACCGTCTTTTGACCTTTTTTGTCTGATTGGAGTAGGTCCGATCAGTTCTTTTTCCTCGCAATTATACCAGGCAGCAAATAGCGTTCCATGATATTCTATAATAGCTGCTTCATGCAAAAAAGCATATTCATCATCCGGACAGGCAACTTCATATATCTCTGTTTCACTGTTATCCTTTAAGCTTATTTCTTTTTCAGCCATGTTCAGATGTCCTAACATATTATATAGTTGTTTATCTTCCTTTGAAAAAAAATTAAACATTTTGTTCCTCACTTTCCATATCATTTTTTTCATTTAGGATCAACTATAGTATAATCTGTTATTATGTTCTGACTCTACTTGAAACTCGACCTTCACTTATGATTTTTATACAAAAAGCCCTGATCCTTAAAGATCAGGGCTTTCCATCCCACCGTTTTTTCGATATTCATTTGGTGAAATTCCTACTTCTCTTTTAAACATTGCAGAAAAATTAGACATATTTTCATAGCCGCACCGGGATGCAATCTCACATATGGAAATCTTTTGGTTTAACAGCAATCCTTTTGCCATATTCACCTGTTCCCTTAAAATATAGCGATTTACTGAACACCCCATTTCCTTTTTAAATCGTCTATCCAGGTAATCTGGATTTAAATACAATGCTGAAGCAACTTTTATCCTATTCAGTTCTTCATCAAGATGTGTCTGTATATAATAAATCGTTTGTTCCCTGATCCCACTTAAGTTCGATACGTCCTGCATGATCCTGGAAACAGCTCCCATAGTTTCCTCAATCCATGCATCCATTTCCTCCAGTGAACCAATTGCCGTAACTCTGTTACATCCATTTTCTCTATCATATAAAAATTGATGTGCCTGAATTCCATTTTCCTGAAGTGTCGAATAGAACAACTGTTCCAAATCATACTGAAGCATTTGAAGTGCTCTCCTATTTAACTTGGCCTCATTGTCTTTTCCCCAAAGCCATTTTCGGATTATATCTTGAAGTTCCACAGTCTTGCCATTATCAATATATGCTTTCCATAGCGTCATATCAGGCATACCAATTGCTTCACTGTTTTTAGGCATATTTATAATATCCAAAATCTGTCTTCTACTGCAAACATTATTCCATGCAAACTGTCGAAGCTTATCTACCATGGACTGTACTTCTCTCCCTGTACACACTTCTCCTATGCATATTCCAATTTTTTCGTATAATCTTTCTGTCTTAAATTGCTGTAATATCGCATCTTTTAATATTATGCCATTTCTTTCAGTGCCAGAACTCAGCCACTCGTCTGAAATAAAAACCAGGCCTGCAAATTCTTTTTGAGACAATACCGGAAGCAGAAAGTCACCAGCCACTGTTCCCAAGTCCTCTTTTACCTTCTTCCTGGTCTGCTTTATGTCTTCTTCTGTTTTGTCATTTGCATATTGATAAAATAAAATTGGGATCAGCCTTCTATCTTGCTCCTCTTTCCATTGCTTCTCCTCATATTCTTCACACTCCCTGTTCGGATCATCACGTAGTCCTCTGAGCATTTCCTCCCAATATTTTTCTTTCCATACTGGTTTTAACTGGTTCCATACAATTCCTTCTTCCTGTAACTGCGCCTGATGACGCTCTCTTTCAATCTTAGTGACAAGATTTTTCATCACCTTAATAATATCATCTTCCATGACCGGTTTAAGCAGATAATCATAACATCCGTATCGCAAGGCATTTCTGACATAATTAAACTCCGCATGGCTTGTCAACATGACGATTTCTAAATCCGGAAAATTTTCCTTTGCCTTTTTTGATAATTCCAATCCATCTGTCTGGGGCATTTCAATATCGCAGATCATAATATCAATTTTTTTCTCATTTAAAATTCGAACAGCGCTAACTGCATTTGTAGCAGAATAAATCTCCGTAATACCCAGCAGCTCCCAGTCCGTTACTGTAACTACTTCTTCTACCACCAGATATTCATCATCTACAATAAGTAAGTTCATAGCTGATCTCCATTCCAACATCTTTTTCTAGTTATCTTATAGTTTCCCTTTTGTTCATTTTGGTACATTTATGACAACGCTAACTCCTCCACTGTCCCGATTTGTAACCTTGACACTGGCAGCCTCTCCATAATGCATGTGCATTCTATCTACTATATTTTTTATTCCAATATGCTCCCTATCGTTTTTCACAATTTTCTCGTTTTGGTTTATTTTTTTAAGAATGTTCTCCTCAATTCCTTCTCCATTATCCTGAATTTCAATTTTTATATTGTCTCCCTCTATTTTGGCTGAAACGACAATCATCAAATCATTCGAGAAATCCGTGGAATATTTGATTGCATTTTCCACAAAAGTTAATACACACATAGCCGGCACCATGCTGATTTCTGCTTCCGGCTCTATTTCACACTGAAGATGCATAGCACCCGCAAAACGAAACTTTTGAATCGCCATATAGTTTAACATAAAATTGATTTCCTCCTTCAGAGGAACCATTTCTCCTTGACGAGCAAACACACTTTTAAAATAATTTATCAGATATGTTAGAAGAATATTTACCTGATTGTTATCTTTTCTTTTATTCAACATATAAATAGTATTTAAAGCATTTAAAAAGAAATGAGGGTTAATCTGAAGCATTAAATATTGTTTATACAGCTCAGACTGCTTTTTTTCTTTCTCATAAACATCAATTTTCAGAATTTTAATTTTTTCCATCATATTGTTAAAGTTTTTACTGACAATATGATACTCTTCCCAGTTGTCAAACTCCGGCATTTTAAGATCTATTCCTTCTTCATCCACCTTTTGCATTACTGATACAATCCTTTTTACCGGATTTGTAAACCAGTGATACATGGAAATATAAAGAGCAAAAAGCAGTATGATCAAAATCACAGCAAAAACCATACTGAAGTTTAATAACGTTCTGATTTCTTCAAATAGCTTTTCTGAAGGAATTACAATTCTTACACCCACATCTGTTTCTTGAATTGGCAGTTCTATTTTTAGATCTTTCCCTGACTCGTTGTCTAAAATCATTGTGCCTATTTTATAGTAAGAAACATAATAATCACTTAGTTGTACAGCTTGCATTGTTTCAATCAGTCGATTAAGGCTCACTGCACAGCCAATCCCCACACCATCCTTTGATACAACTCTGATTAAATATTGATAACCTTCTGCATCAAACAGCTCCCATTTTTCTGTAGGTTCTCTACTCTCCAATAACCTTTTCAACTGTTCTCTGATATTCTGACTTTGTATTTTTGCTTTCTTTTTTGCAGATTCCACCATCATGATATCTGCATACTTGTCTTGAAATATAAAAAAGTAATCCGCAGAACTATAAACAAGAATATCCTCATTCAATTGATTATACAGCCGCTGTCTTGACAAATTGTTCATAGATTCTTTATCCTCTTCGCAATTAGTCATACCATAATAATCCGCTGTTTCGCTTATTCGAAGAAGATAGTCCGAAATATTGCTCAAATTATTTTCTACATCGCGCGTATAGTACTCCACCATAGAATGATAAGTCTTTTTTGCCTGTTTCCAAGTCGTACGAGCTGCACTGACGCAACTACATAAAAGCATTATTATCATGCAAAAAATAATTACAGATATAAGACTATTCATGCAAATTACAACAGATTTTTTCATTTTGCTTAACATGATTTCGCCTTTCTTAAGAGCACCAACCGTTGTGACACCAGCACCGTATATATATTTCTATCTAATATAGTATCATATTCTTGTGTAACTTCCGCTTGAATATCGACTTTTGATACCTAATTTTCGACTTCTTTTACCTGATTATCGACTTCTTTACAATATTGTCTTCTTTTTCATTTATTATTTCGAGTTCATGATACCACGACGCAAAAGAAGCCGCCAGTCTCTGTTTTCACATAACTGGCGGCTTCCTCTTGATATCTTATATTCTCTTACAGAAATTCTTTGACAGACTTGTAAACGCCCTTGGCATCCAGACCGTACTTCTCTACCAGAGCAGCAGCGGAACCGGACTCACCGAAGACATCCTGCATGCCGACCTTCTTCACAGGCACGGGATGATTTGCGCACAGACAGTCGCAGACAGCGCTTCCCAGTCCACCAATCACGGAATGCTCTTCCACGGTCACTACCTTGCCGGTCTTCTTGGCGCTGTTAATGATGATCTCCTCGTCCAGAGGCTTGATGGTACAGATATTTACAACCTCTGCACTGATGCCTTCCTCTTCCAGCATCTTTGCTGCACCCAGAGCGGAATCTACGCAGATACCAGTGGCTACGATGGTGACATCCTTACCTTCACGGACTACGGTTCCCTTACCGATCTCGAAATGATAACCAGGATGATCATTGATCACGGGTACTGCAGCACGTCCGAAACGAATATATACAGGTCCTTCATATTCCAGAGCGGCACGGACAGCGGCTCTTGCTTCCACATCATCGGAAGGGCACATTACTACCATGCCGGGAATAGTACGCATCAGAGCAATATCCTCGTTACACTGGTGGGTAGCGCCGTCCTCACCTACGGTGATACCTGCATGGGTCGCACCGATCTTGACATTCAGATGAGGGTAACCGATAGAGTTACGTACCTGTTCAAAAGCACGTCCTGCTGCGAACATTGCAAAAGAGCTTACGAAGGGAATCTTACCTACCAGAGACAGTCCTGCAGCCACACCCATCATGTTGGACTCTGCGATACCGCAGTCGATGTGGCGGTCGGGATATGCCTTACGGAAGATTCCGGTCTTGGTAGCTGCTGCCAGGTCGGCATCCAATACGACCAGATTGGGGAATTCTTCTGCCAGCTCCTTCAGGGAGTTACCATAGCTTTCTCTGGTTGCGATTTTTTTCACGGTATTCTCTGCCATTACTGCTCACCTGCTTTCTCTAATTCTTTTTCGATCTTATCAAGGTCTGCCATTGCCACTGCATACTCCTCATCGTTGGGAGCCTTGCCGTGCCAGTCCACACTGTTCTCCATGAAGGAAACGCCCTTACCCTTCAGGCTATGGAATACGATACAGGTGGGCATGCCCTTGGTCTCTCTTGCTTCCTTGAATGCTGCACGGATCGCATCAAAATCATGAGCATCTGCATTGATCACATGGAAATTGAATGCCTCGAACTTCTTATCGATAGGATAAGGAGAGCATACCTGGTCGATAGGTCCATCGATCTGCAGATTATTGTTATCTACCATAACACAGAGGTTGTCCAGCTTACGGAAGCCTGCGAACATGGCTGCCTCCCATACCTGGCCTTCCTCGATCTCACCGTCACCCAGCAGTGTGTATACACGGAAATCACGATTCTCCATCTTTGCACCCAGTGCCATACCTACTGCTGCGGAAATGCCCTGTCCCAGGGATCCGGAAGACATATCCACGCCGGGGATATGGATGCAGGGATGACCCTGCAGATAGGAACCCAGGTGACGCAGAGTAGGCAGATCCTCTACCGGGAAATATCCTCTGTAAGCCAGTGCGGAATAGAGTCCGGGAGCTGTATGACCCTTGGACAGTACGAATCTGTCACGCTCCTCCATATCGGGATTCTGTGGGTCAATGTTCATCTCCTCAAAATATAAAAATGTAAAAATATCTGCGGCTGACAGGGATCCACCGGGATGTCCCGCTTTCGCACCATGAACTGCGGTCACAATGCCCTTGCGGACATCATTGGCACGCTTTTGCAGTTCTAAATTCTTCATTGTCTCCTCCATTCCGCCATATTGGCTTGTCTGTTGCGATTTACGTTGTTATACTAGCATACTTACGAATGCTAGTCTAGTAAAAGAATTGCTCTTCTACCGTAAAATATTGTTGTCTTCTATCAAACAGCTTTGCCCTGTCATTCATAAATTTTCTCACTTCGTTCGAAAATTCATTTCATGGAGGGGCGCTTTGCTAATAGAATTTGTCATATAGTGCTAGTACGCAAGCGTCCACGCACTATAAGTCAAATTCTATTTCAAAGTTGTTTGGCCATAGTATGCATTCTTTCCATGCTTGCGATTATAGTGCTTATCCTGCAGCTCCTGCGGTGCCGGCTGAATTCTGGGGTTGATCGTCTCTGCACGGTATGCCATTTTGGCCACTTCTTCCAATACTACGGCATTGTGGACAGCCTCTCTGGCATCCTTGCCCCAGGCAAACGGTCCATGATTCTTGCACAGCACAGCGGGAACTGCCTTGGGATCCTTGCCCAGACGCTTGAACTCATTGACGATCAGATGTCCGGTATTTTCCTCGTAAGCATCCTCGATCTCTTCCTTCGTCAGGCAGCGCACGCAGGGAACCGGACCGTAGATATAATCTGCATGGGTGGTTCCGTAGCAGGGAATGTCTCTTCCCGCCTGTGCCCAACTGGTAGCATAGGAAGAATGGGTATGCACGATACCGCCGATCTCCGGGAACGCCTTGTACAGCTCCAGATGAGTTGCAGTGTCGGAAGAGGGATTCAGATCCCCTTCCACCTTATTGCCGTTCAGATCCATGACTACCATCATCTCCGGTGTCAGCTTGTCATAATCCACACCACTGGGTTTGATCACGAACAGTCCACTCTCTCTGTCAATGGCGCTGACATTTCCCCAGGTGAAAGTCACCAGACCATACCGGGGCAGATCCATATTTGCTTCATATACTTTCTGTTTTAATTCCTCTAACATATACTTAATCTCATTCCTTTCCACAGCCTGCCAACTTTCCGACACATAGGTATCGTGTACTTCCGTACACTCTGCAGGCTCAAATTGCATCTGAAAAATTATTTTGCCGCAACGGCTGCCTTTTCTGCGGGAAGCAGTTTCTTGTACTCTTCCAGGAAAGCATCAAATCCCTTCACATCCTCGACATCCGGGTTCAGTGTGGTTCCTGTCTGTCCTGCGAAGATCTTGTCATTCAGATAGGAAGAAAGAGTCTCGCCGTCTTTTTTCTCCTTCATGAAAGCTGCCAGAATAGCAATACCCCAGGCACCGCCTTCACTGGCTGTATCCATAACGGTGATCGGTGCGTTCATGCCTGCTGCCATGACACGCTGTCCCACCACGGGAGTCTTGAAGAAGCCGCCATGGCCCATCAGGGAATCCACGGCCACATGCTCTTCTTTTAACAGAATGTCCATGCCAATCTTCAGGGTAGCAACTGCGCTGTACAGATGGGAACGCATGAAGTTTGCCAGTGAGAAATCCGCATCGGGAGTTCTTACCACCATGGGACGCCCTGCATCCAGTCCGGTGATGGGCTCTCCTGAGAAATAATTGTATGCTGTCACGCCGCCGCAGTCCGCAGCACCTTCCAGTGCCTTGCGGTACAGCACGCCGTACAGTTCATTCTTATCTACTTTTACGCCAAAGCTCTCTGCACATTCGCCCAGAAGATTTACCCAGGCATTCAGATCGGAGGTACAGTTGTTGCAGTGTACCATAGCTACCGGCATACCGTCGGGAGTGGTGACCATATCGATCTCTTCGTGTACTTTTTCCATAGCCTTCTCCAGTACCACCATAGCGAAAATGGAGGTTCCGGCAGAGACATTACCGGTGCGGACTGCCACACTGTTGGTGGCTACCATGCCGGTTCCCGCATCACCTTCGGGAGGGCACATGGGTGCGCCGGGCTGTAAGGTTCCGGTGGAATCCAGTAATTTTGCACCTTCCGCGGTCAGAACACCGGCAGGCTCTCCGGCTACCAGTACCTTCGGCAGAATGTCACGGATCTTCCAGTCAAAATTGTGTAAGCCATCGAACTGATCCAGCATCTTCTGATCAAAATCCATAATGGTGGAATCAATGGGGAACATACCTGCTGCCTCACCGATGCCCAGCACCTTTTCTCCGGACAGCTTCCAGTGAATGTATCCTGCCAGTGTGGTGAAGAATGCGATATCCTTCACATGATCTTCTCCGCTCAAAATAGCCTGATACAGATGTGCAATGCTCCATCGCTGGGGAATGTTGAAATTAAATACCGGGATCAGCTTCTTGCAGGCTTCGGATGTCTGTGTATTTCTCCAGGTACGGAAAGGCACCAGAAGTTCTCCGGCTGCATTGAACGGCATATAGCCGTGCATCATTCCGCTGAATCCCAGCGAGCCCAGGGTGGTCAGCTTCTCACCGTATTTTGCCTCTACATCGTCTGTCAGGCTCTTGTAGCATCCCTGCAGGCCTTTCCAGATATCTTCCAGGCTGTAGGTCCAGATGTTGTTCTCCAGACGGTTCTCCCAGTCGTAGGTTCCCATGGCGATGGGTGCGTGGCTCTCATCTACCAGTACCGCTTTGATTCTGGTGGAACCAAACTCAATACCGAGGGCTGTTTTTCCTGTTCTGATCGCTTCTTTTACTGCTTCGTTCATTGTGTTCTCTCCTTTTCACTTCTTTATTTATCTCATTTTTTATTTCCGTTTTCAGTGCATTCCGCAACAGATTCCCGCTCTACGACACGGGTGTCAAATTCGTAAGTCAGGTCCTTTTTCCTGCCCGCGATCATCTGTAACAATGTCTCCGCTGCTTTTTTCCCCAGATTCTCCTTGGGGTGCGGCAGGGAAGTGATGGGCACCTCGCTGTGTCTCGCCAGATCCGAATCGTCGATGCTGATGACTGACACATCTTCCGGTACCCGGATATTGCGTTCTGTCAACATCCGAATCAACTGAAAAGCAATCTGATCATTGTATGCCAGAAGGGCGGTGCACTCCTCCACCCGATTCAGGATTCTGTCCCGGCAGTAACCAAGTTGCCTCGATTCGTCCGTGTCGATCCACACCATCCGGGAATCCGTCACCGTGAGCCCGGCCTCTTCCATGGCCTTCAGATATCCCAGATAACGCTGTCTGCCCTGACCGTCATCCAGCTTCAGGATTGCCCCGATCTTCTGATGCCCCTTGTCGATCAGATATCTTACGGCCTTGTAGGCCGCCTCCGCATCATTTAACGATACATGCGGTGCCTCCAGCTCGGGATAATAGGTATTGAAAAACAGAAGCGGTATCTTTCTGGCCATCAGGTGCCGGTACAGATCCAGGTTCGGATTCGGCAATCCGCTCTTTGTCCCCTCCATGATCACTCCGGCCACATCGTCCCGTTTCAACAGATCCTTCAGAATACTTTTCTCCCGGTCCAGCGTGTTGTTTGTGAAATAGATCTGGACAGAAAACCCGCTTTCAAATAAAGTATTCTGCATTCCCTGTAAAATTCTGGGGAAAATGTAGCTGTCCACGTAGGTAGTCACCACGGCGATGCTGTTGCGCTGTTCCAGATTCTTCCGGCGGTCAAAGCTCACATAAGTGCCACTGCCACGGATCCTCTGCACCAGCCCGTCCTCCTCCAGCGTGCCGATAGCTTTCCGCACCGTCTGCCTGCTGATATGGAACTGTTCCGACAGCTGATTCTCCGAGGGAACTTTCTCTCCCGGACCTAGTTGTCCGTCTGAGATCTGTTCCTGTATGTAATTAATGAGGTTTTGATATTTTGTCTCCATAATCACTTTCAGTATAATCAGACCACCGTACAAAGTCAATACATCTTTTACCTGTTTTAGGTACATTTGTATATAGTTGTATGGTGTACAACCTTGCAGTAAGTCTATCCCGTGGAGTATTCACATATACTCTTACCAACACTCTTTTTCATCAGGTAATCATCGTGCGTAAACGTCCCCCTCTCTCCTTCCCACAACTACTCGTATGTATTAGTCTTCTCTGCGCCCTCACCGGTGCTCTGACCCTTGTAGCTTCCCATACCTCCCCGGATAGACGTTTTGAGCAGTTCACCTCTCAACTTTTTCAGGAGGAAATGACTGGCAATACCCTGAATATGCACTACACCATTGCCGATCCAAAGACCTTTGGCATCTCCGAATATGAACCTGTGCTTCCGATCTACCACTCCGACCAGCCGGAAGACAGCAAAGAACACTGTTCCGACTTGTTGCACCGGCTTGACCGTATAGACCCTGACAGACTTTCCCCGGAAAATGCCTATACTTACCGGTTATTGCATCGCTCTCTGGAAAATGATCTGGCTCTGGCAGATTTTCCTTATTACAATGAGCCTCTGTCACCTTCCTCCGGAATGCAGTCCCAGCTTCCCGTTCTGCTGGCGGAATACACCTTCCGCACAAAACGGGATGTCACGGATTACCTGGCTCTCCTGGATCAGATAGATGACTATTTTGCCTCCCTGCTTCTCTACGAGCAGGAAAAAGCTGCCGCAGGCTTCTTTATGCCTGCCTGCTCCTCAGAAAAGGTCCGGAAGCAATGTGACACCATTGTCACAACCGAAGAACTGGCACAGGGAACCCATTTTTTACAGACTACTTTTGAAGACCGCCTGTCAGAGCTACCGAAGCAGGGACTTTTTACACCGGAGGAGACTGCCTCCCTGATCAAAACCAACGACCGCCTGCTTGCCACGGTGGTGCAGCCCGCCTATGCCGCCCTGTCCGAAGGGCTGCACTCTCTGGAGACTTCCACCAATGTCGATTCCACTGCATCCGAAACAACTCCCAATGCTGCTTCGGGCAAAAACAACAGTGCCCACAATGGGCTCCCGAAAGGGCTCGCCCTGCTGCCAGACGGAAAGACCTACTATCTCCATCTACTGTTTTCCGAGACCGGTTCCTCCCGTTCCGAAAAAGAACTGGTGCAGATGCTGCTTGTGCAATTTCAGAAAGAGCAATCCGCAATCCGTAATCTGGCTTCCCAGTCCCCTTCCCTGATTACACTGCTTTCTGAAGAAAATACGGCAGTTTTCCCTCTGGCAGAACCGGAAGAAATGCTCTCGGATCTACAGGCTCGTATGAAAAATGACTTTCCTGTCAGCAGTCCCGTTCCCACCGTCACTGTCAAAGATGTGGTCCCCAGTCTGGAACCCTATAGTGCACCGGCCTTTTATCTGACCACTCCTTTGGGAAATTCCGACAATAATGTCATTTATATAAACCGCCGGAACTCCCCTCAGGGACTGGAGCTCTATACCACACTGGCTCATGAAGGGTTCCCGGGTCATCTCTACCAGACCGTGTACAGCAACCGCATCTTTTCCGACATGCACACGGATCCTGCCAGAAAACTCATCTGGTACGGCGGTTATCTCGAAGGCTGGGCGTTGTATGTGGAATTTCTTTCCTATGATTATGCGGCCACTCTGTTGGAACAGGCCGGACAGTCGGATGCCGCACAGTCGGCCCGGCTGGAGAAGCATACCCGC
>NZ_JAOQJO010000012.1:113287-142579 GCF_025567015.1 Waltera acetigignens
CTGTTGGATCTCCTGATCCACGGAGAGGGTGCCGGATACGATCAGGTGGCAGAGGTTCTTGGGAAATTCGGTATTGATTCTCCCGGGACCTGCGAAGCAATCTACACTTATATCGCAGAAGAGCCCTGTAATTATCCGAAATATTACATCGGTTATCTGGAAATTCTGCAACTGCAGGACACCGCCAGAAGTCACTGGAAAGATGCTTACTCCGACCTTAGATTCCACACCTTTTATCTGGAACAGGGAACTTCTGATTTTTCCTCACTGGAAGACCTGCTTTTAATGACAAATTAACGTTTTTGTGATAGGATAAAGTGTACGGATCATCAGGTTGGAGGAACCCATGACACAGTTTACAAGCAAGGCTATCGAAGAATCCTTTATCCGGCTGCTGAATGAACGGCCGCTGGATAAGATCACTATAAAAGACATCGTGGATGACTGCGGCATCAGCCGCAACACTTTTTACTATCATTTTCAGGATATCACCGCTCTGTTGGAACACATTCTGAATGCAGATGTGGAGCGGGTACTGTCACAGCATCTGGATATGGACTCCTGGGAGGACGGCTTTATCTCCGCTGCCCGGTTCGCTCTGGAGAATAAGCGTCTGGTCTACCATATTTACAATTCCGTCAGCAGAGAACGGGTGGAGCGCTACCTTTACAGTATCGCCGGAGAGGTCATGCGACTGTATGTATCCAGGATCACGGAACAGGTGGAACATGCGGCTCATAAAAAAGTATTTCCCGAAGATCAGAAAATGGTGGTAGATTTTTACAAATTTGCCCTGGTTGGCATGATTTTAGACTGGCTGAACACCGGAATGAAGAAAGATCCGGAGGGACTGATCCGGCGTGTCGGCGAGATTTTCCACGGAAATATCGAAGCAGCCCTGACCCGTGTGTCCCGTTAATTTGGACATTTGTCCATGTTTGCACATATTTTGGATTATTTAAGAGCAATGCGCAATTTTTGTGCATTGCCTTTTTTTGTCCGTTTTCAAGACTGGATTCCTTGCATACAATACCAATTGAGAAAGAATCGACAACGAAAGGAGCCCTGTTTTATGAAATTTGGTAAATGGGTCGTAAAATGCCGTATTCCTATTCTGATACTGGCAGTTGCACTACTGGTCCCTTCCCTGATCGGTATGATCATGACGCGGATCAATTACGATATGCTGACTTACCTGCCCGGTGATATTGACACGGTAGTGGGTCAGGATATTCTGATGGATGAATTTGGAAAAGGAGCCTTTTCCTTCGTTATTATCGAGGGAATGGATCCCAAGGATGTCTCCTCCCTCCGGGAAGATATTTCCCATGTAGATCATGTGGACACCGTTCTTTGGTATGACGATTTCGCAGATGTTTCCGTTCCCATGGAAATACTTCCTTCCAAACTATATGACGCTTTCAATTCCGGTGACAGCACCATGCTAGCGATCTTCTTCGATACCTCCACCTCCTCCGACGATACTATGGAGGCGATCACAGCGATCCGCAGCATTGCCGGCAAGCAGTGTTTTGTCTCCGGTATGTCCGCCATGGTCACCGACCTGAAGGATCTGTGCGAAAAAGAGGAACCGATTTATGTAGGTATTGCCGTTGCACTGGCCTGCGTAGCCATGATGATCTTCATGGACAACTGGATCACACCGTTTGTTTTCCTGATGAGTATCGGTATGGCAATCCTCTTAAATATGGGTACCAACTATTTCCTCGGAGAGATCTCTTACCTGACCAAAGCACTGTCCGCTGTCCTGCAGCTGGCTGTAACCATGGACTACTCTATTTTCCTCTGGCACAGCTACGAAGAACAGAAGAGTATGTATGAGGATAACAAGGAAGCCATGGCTGTAGCCATCAACAACACTCTGACCTCCGTGGTCGGAAGTTCCATCACCACGGTAGCCGGATTTATCGCTCTGTGCTTTATGAGCTATACCTTAGGTCTGGATCTTGGTATTTTCATGGCCAAGGGTGTCATCCTGGGTGTCATCGGTTGTGTCACAACGCTTCCTTCCATGATCCTGGTACTGGATAAGTTATTACAGAAGACCAGTCACAAATCCCTGCTGCCGGATATGGGAAAAGTTGCTTCAGGTATCACCAAAGTATTCCCGGTATTCCTGATCCTGTTCCTGGGGCTGGTACTTCCTTCTTATCTGTCTTATAAGGCAACCAACAATGAAGTGTATTACGATCTCGGTGAAACCCTTCCCGAAGATATGGCCTACGTGGTAGCCAACAGCAAATTGCAGGAAGACTTCGGTGTAGGTGCCACCCATATGGTACTGGTAAGCACCGATGTATCTGACACTGACGTACGTGCCATGATCCACGAGATGGAAAACGTCGAGGGTATCAAATATGCTCTGGGTCTGGAATCCGTAGTCGGCCCTCTGGTACCAGAGGAAATGCTTCCGGAATCCGTAAAAGAAGTATTAAAGAGTGATGACTGGGAACTCCTTCTGGTGAACTCCGAATATAAGACCGCTACCGATGAGGTAAATGCCCAGATCAATGAGCTGAATACTATTTTGAAAAAATACGATTCCAAGGGCATGCTGATCGGTGAAGCTCCCTGTACCAAGGATCTGATCGAGACCACCGACGAGGACTTCAAAGTTGTAAATACCGTCTCTATCGTAGCGATCTTCGTGATCATTGCTCTGGTAGAAAAAAGTATTACCCTGCCGCTGATCCTGGTAGCTGTTATCGAGTTGTCCATCTTCATCAATCTGGGCCTTGCTCACCTGACAGGAACGTCACTTCCTTTCATTGCCCCGATCTGCATCAGTACGATTCAGCTGGGTGCTACTGTGGACTACGCTATTCTGATGACCACAAGATACAAGCAGGAACGCTACGAAGGCAGGGACAAACGTGAAGCTGTCACCAACGCCCTGAAGGTATCCATTCCTTCCATTATCGTCAGCGCCATGGGACTGTTCTCCGCCACCTTCGGTGTTGCCCTGTATTCCGACGTGGACATTATCAGTTCCCTCTGTGATCTGATGGCAAGAGGCGCTATTGTAAGTATGTTTGCTGTTATCCTGTTCCTGCCGGCCATGTTCATGCTGTTCGACAAGGTGATCTGTGTCACCAGCATCGGCTTCCGGAACAAGAATGCAGAACCCTCCAATACATTGAAAGAAAGGACGGCATAAGATTATGATCAATTTGAAAAAACAAGCCTGGAGAACCGGGGCTCTGTGCCTCGCCGGTGTGGTAGCCTTAAGTGTTACCGGTGTCTCCGTATATGCAAAAACTTCCGAAAAGAAAGAGACCGAGGTCAAGGAGCAGATCCGGGATGCCGTAGATGACATCTGGAAATCCGAAGATACCTCCGCAGCCTCCATTAATGAGACCGTCTATGTGATCCTGAATGCAGACGGAACCCAGCAGAAGATCTACGTCAGCGACTGGCTGAAGAATCAGGGAGAAAAAGATTCCTACACCCAGAGCAATCCCGATAAGGATGCTCCCATTTCCCTGAAAGTTACTTATACGTTGGACGGCAAGGAGATCTCCCCATCAGATCTGAACAGCCAGAGCGGTCATGTAGTGATCCGCTATGATTACACGAACGAATTATATGAGACCCGTGAGATTGCCGGAAAAGAGGAAAAGATTTATGTTCCTTTTGCGGTAATGACCGGTATGATCCTGGATAATGACAATTTCAGCAATATTAAGGTGTCCTCAGGTAAGGTCATCAACGACGGCAGCCACAGCGTTGTCACCGGTATCGTCTTCCCCGGACTGGGTACGAACCTGGATATGGAAGAGGATTTCGACGATTATCTGGAGATTGAGGCCGATGCAACGGATTTCACCATGAATGAATCCTACTGCATCGCCACCAATTCCGTCTTCTCCCGTCTGGATTTCAGTAATGTGGATGATCTCGATGACCTGACAGAGGCAATGGATGATCTGGAGGATGCTACCAACAAACTGTTGGACGGGACTTCCGATCTTTATGATGGTGTCACAGAGCTTTATGACAAATCCGGTGACTTGCAGGATGGTGTAAAAGAACTGTCCGATGGTTCCAACGACCTCCGGGATGGCGCTTACAAAGTAGCTGACGGTACTGTCACTTTAAGAGGCGGTGTCGGTTCTCTGCGGAACGGCATCGGTACACTGCAGGAGGGCACCAAGACCCTGTTAGCAGGTACACAGAGCCTGCAGTCCGGTACTAATGATCTGAAGAATGGTCTCGGTCAGCTGACTGCACAGAATGATACTTTGAACGGCGCTGCCGGCCAGGTATTCGATACTTTGTTGAAAACTGCAGCTTCCCAGTTAACGGCTGCCGGTCTCACGCTTCCGGAAGAATTGACAGTATCTAATTATGCGACCATATTAAATGCTCTGTATCAGCAAATGGAGCCTCTCTCGGATGCTGACGTTGCTCTGGGATATGTCCTACAGCAGGCCGGACTGACGATTGAAAAATATCAGGGTATGATTCAGGCATCCCAGAGCGTATCCTCAGGTGATGCCGCACTTCAGGCAAATTTGAAAACCATTCAGGATAAAGCCACAAGTCTTTCACAAGCTGCCGGCAGCATTGCTGCCTTGAAAGCTTCTCTGGATGGCTATAATCAGTTCTACACCGGTCTCCAGACTTACACCGCCGGTGTAGCATCCGCAAGTGCCGGTGCTTCCAAACTGGCTGACGGTTCCGCCCAGGTCGTTGCCGGTGCTTCCCAGTTAAAGGATGGCGCTGACAAACTGGCTGACGGAAGTAAAGAGCTGTATGATGGTGCTGATACTTTAGTAGAAGGTGCCAGAGATCTGGCCTCCGGCAGCGGCAAACTGGCTAACGGCGTAAACGAGCTTTCCGATGGAAGCGATAAGCTGATCGATGGTATCAGTCAGCTGAAGGATGGTTCCAAAGAATTAAAGGACGGCATGATCGAATACAATGACGAAGCCATCAGCAAACTGACTGATATGGATACCGATGAACTTCAGGAAGTGATCGATCGTATGAAAGCTACCTCTTCCGTATCCGAAAATTACAACTCCTTCACCGGAGACAATAACGGTATGGACAGCAGTGTGAAATTTATCTACAAAATCAACGCTGTAAAATAAAACATCACAAGCCCGTAACTTGACAAAGCCCCTCTCCTTTTCTATACTTGCAAAAGGAGAGGGGCTTTTCGCTTCCTATATTCCGCTTCCGATAGCAGAAAGGCATACAAATTCCCATGGAACAACTATTATTCAGTCTCAATGCAACGATCCCCGTATTCCTGGTCATGGTGATCGGTTATGTTTTACAGCAGCTGCATGTTACCAACGACTCTTTTGTCAAAACCCTGAATTCATTCAATTATAAAATCACCCTGCCCGTACTTTTGTTCAAGGACATGTCCACTGCAGATTTTTACAGTGTATGGGATACCGATTACGTGCTGTTCTGCTTCTTCGTGACCCTGTTCTGCATCGTCATCACCTGGGTCGTGGCAGGCATTTTTTATAAGAACAAATCTCGTCTGGGAGAGCTTGTCCAGGCAAGCTATCGAAGCAGTGCCGCTGTCCTGGGTATCGCCTTTATACAGAACATCTACGGGAACTCCGGCATGGCTCCCTTGATGATCGTGGGTACGGTTCCCCTGTACAATATCGCTGCCGTGCTGATCCTGTCCTTCACCGGACCGGATGCAAAGGGCTTCGATAAGGAATCCCTGCTGAAATCCCTAAAAGGGATCATCACGAATCCGATCATTATCAGTATCGCCCTGGGCATGCTGTCCAGCGCCTGCCGGATCAGTTATCCCGTGATCATTTCCAAGACCATCAGCAATATTGCCGTACTGGCTACCCCTCTGGCCCTGATCGGTCTGGGTGCCGGATTTGAAGGCCGGAAAGCTCTGAAGCTGCTGGCTCCCACCGGAGTAGCCACCGTGTTAAAACTGGTGGTATGGCCTGCTCTATTCCTGCCATTGGCCGTGCATTTCGGTTTCACCGGAGAAAAGCTGGTAGCGATCCTCATTATGCTGGGCTCTCCCACCACTGTCAGCTGCTATATCATGGCAAAAAACATGAACCACGAAGGAACTTTGACTTCCAGCGTGGTCGTTGCCACCACGTTTTTAAGTTCCGTTACCCTGACGGTGTTCTTGTTTATTTTGCGAAGCTTGCAGTTGATTTAGTTATATGATGCCCACGAATTGTTCCGTGCTGCGCACTCTCACAATTCTACCCAATATTCGCCTATCGTGGGATTATCATCACATTTTTCCCGCAAGGAAAATACTTGCCACTGTTCCCGCTAACGTTGCCAGCAATGCCCCCGGCAGCGTGTAGCGGGTTTTTGTTACTTTTGCTGCCAGAAAATACACGCTCATGGTGTAAAAAATAGTCTCGGTACAGCTCATGAGGATCGAAGTCAGCATCCCGGCATAAGAATCCGGCCCACAGGTCTTAAAAATATCCAGTACCAGCCCGGTTGCCGCAGAGGAAGAGAACATTTTCACAATAAGGAGCGGTATCAGCTGTGCCGGAAGTCCCACCGCCTGTGTGGCAGGTCCGATCAGATGCCCCAGCAGGTCAAAAAAGCCGGAGGTCCTGAGAATCCCCACTGCCATCATCAATCCTACCAGTGTCGGAAGGATCTCCACAACGATGCGCAGGCCCTCTTTGGCCCCTTTCAAAAAAGTCTCATAGACCTTCACCCCCGAGACCATCCCATAACCCACGATCCAGAAAATCACCATGGGAATCATAATATCTGACATGTGTGTCAATGCGTTCATCATGATCCTCACCTGTCCTTCCATTTACAGTAAATGATGGCAATGATCGTACTGAACAGTGTGGCCACCAGCGCCGGAGCAATGATCACCGCCGGATTGGCGCTGCCGTACTGGCTACGATAGGCGATCATATTGACCGGGATCAGCTGTAAGGATGAAATATTCAGAATCAGGAAGGTGCACATTTCGTTGCTGGCTGCCGTGGCCTCTGCTCCATACCGCCGATCCTCCGATCCCTGTCGTCCCTTCTCCGTCCCCTGCCCTGCCACTGGTCGTAACTGCCTGTTCACAGGCTGCATCCTCTGCTGCTCTATCCGTCGCTGTTCTGCCCTCTGTTTCTCCAGCTCCGCCAGCTGCTCCATGGCCTTTAATCCAGCCGGCGTGCAGGCCCAGCCAAGCCCCAGGACATTGGCAATGAGATTCGTGGTTATGTATTCCCCTGCCGGGTGATCCTCCGGGAGCCTGGGGAACATGAATTTCAGAAAGGGGCGAATCCCTTTTGTCATTTTCGCGATCATTCCAGACTCCTGCGCGATCTCCATCAGTCCCATCCACAATGCCATGACCCCCGCCATGGTGATGCAGAGGCTCACGGCCTCTCTGGCACTGTCTAACGCGCCTCCCGTCAGTGCGCTCATCTGCCCGGTACAGACACCATAGATCACGCCTAACAGGATCATTCCTGCCCAGATATAGTTAAGCATCTCATAAACCGCCTGCTATTCCTTCGTTTCACTATATGCAGGCAGCGGTATGTCCTATGCGGCACAGGTCACCTTTGCACGTTGCTCCCGACGGGATGTCACATGCAAAATGAGCCTTGCGGGCAGTGCTCCCTGCCAGATTCAACGCTTCTTATCAAGTGCACTAAAATAAACCTCCCGGGAATAAATTCTCCGGGAGGTTTACTCTAAACTACATTTATAAGTTATATTTATTACCTTCGGATCTACAGAGTTCCCTGTGTGAACAGGCTTCTCACATGTGCCACTTCTTCTGCGGTGGCTTTCTCCGCCGGCACATAATAAGACTTCTCTCTGGCGATCTGGTACAGTTCCTCCTGGGACTGCTCACAGGCCGTACGGAACTGCTTCAGTGTCTGTTTTAACTCCTTATTCTCCGACTGGGCGATCATTCCCGCATAACGGGTCAGCTCGCCGTTGATTCCGGCCAGAGTATCTGCTACCATTGTCTTTTCCTGCATTCTGCTGCCTCCTTACTGCAAAAACTTCATAAGCTGCTGTTTGTTCTCCATCGCGCTGCGAGCACCCTTTTCAAAAAACTGTTTTACCTTCGGGTCCTCCGCTTCCTTGGCGTACTCCTGCATTTTGCAGTGGGTCGTGTCAAAACCGCCGATCAGATGGCGCAGATTCTGCAGATCTAATTCTGAAATATCACTCATGCTGTTAACCTCCTTTTTCTTATTTGCGAGGTTAGTATGCGCAGGATATTTTTTTATATTCAATAAATATGATACCTACGAATTGTTCCGTGCTATGCACTTCCACAATTCTCCCCACTATTCGCATATCGTGGGATTATCATCCCTCTTTTATGCTCATATTGGGGACGGATCCCAAGGTCTTTCAACCAGCCATGAGCAAGCTCATGCGGCTTTAGACCTTTTACCCTGGTATCATTAAATAAAATTGGCAAATATAGATACCGAAATCACGGTCAAAATACCACAGACCACGATGGACAGACTGCTCATGGCGCCTTCGATCTCACCCAGTTCCATGGCTTTTGCAGTTCCCAGCGCATGAGCACTGGTACCGATGGCAAGACCTTTGGCAATAGGATCCTCGATCTTACACAGGCGGCAAATCGTATCTGCCAGAATATTACCTAAGATTCCGGTGACAATGATGACAACTACGGTAATGGTCACGATCCCACCCATTTTTTCAGAAATCCCCATACCGATAGCCGTGGTAATGGACTTCGGCAGAAGCGTTACATACTGCTCATGATTCAGACCGAACATCATGCTTAAAGCAAAAACGCTCACCATGGCAGTCAGCACGCCGGCGATGATTCCGCTGAAAATGGCCTTGGGATAAGTCTTTAACAGCTCCAGCTGACGATACAGAGGCACTGCCAGGCTGACCGTTGCCGGAGTCAGGAAAATACTGATATATTGCGCACCGTTTGCATAGGTCTCATAATCTATATGGAACAATAACAATACTGCCACGATCAGGATTACGGAGATCAGTAAGGGATTGGCAATGGCTTTTCCGGTCTTTTGCTTGATCCACAGACCGATCTCGTAGGTGACCAGTGTAATAGCAATGCCGAAAAATATGGACTGACTCAATATTTCATTCATTTATCTGTCCTCCTTATCATCTGCGGCAGCTTTGGTTCCGACCGTCTGCATGGCTGCGGCACCTTTGTTTTTCTGCCCCCGGATAATATGCTGGGATACCCGACCTGTCACAATCATGATCAGTACCGTGGATACCACCGTGATCACGCAGATGGGAAGCAGCATCTCTTTTAAAGCATCCACACTTGCCATGATTCCCACGGTAGCGGGTACGAACATAATGGACATGGCATCCACGAGGAAATCCGCTGCGGTCTCCACCTTTTCCAGTGGGATCAGCTTCGTGATCAGCCCCACCAGCATGATCACCAGACCATAAACGCTGGCTGCGATGGGAAACGGGATCAGGATCTCCAGAAGCTCTGCCAAAAAGGAGATTCCCAGGATAATCGAAAATTGCTTCACATATTTCATGATATTGTCACCCTACCTGTTAACTTTAGTATTTCATTTCTTTGATGTCGGGGTCAAAAGCCCCCGACTTTGATGCTCATATCAGGGCGGGTCCTAAGGTCTTTCACCCACCTATGAGCAAGCTCATGTGGGCTTAGACCTTTTGACCCTGGCATCATCATTATATTGCACACAAACAAAAGAAGCTGCGTACTATTTTTCAGTACGCAACTTCGTATTATACTACTCGGTTTTTACTTTCACAATCAGCATTCTCTACCATTTAAGTAGACTTTTTGACCTTGCTTTCGTGAATTTTTACCTTACATCTGGTGTCTTACCACCGCATATTCGTCATCCAGTCGAAAGTAGGGACATTCCTGCTGGGTTCCGGATAAAAAGCGGTACATTTCATCTTCATCCAGATTCACCATGCAGCAATAGCATTCATAGTCTTCGTCATATTCATAATTGACACAAGCGTCACAATTAGTCATTTTCCCTCTCTCCGCATATGCCTTTCATGGATGTATCCTACATTATCCTCATATGCTTTTGTCTGTTTTGCTTCGGTTTCATTATGGTATTTTCACTGTTTCATAAGTTGCCATGCAAGTACTGATAGATTTCCCGTTTTCCGACACCCCTGTCTTTTGCCACCTGCTTCATGGCGGATTTATTATCCATGCCCTGCTCTTCGTAATAAGCCATATGTTCTTCAATGCTCATGGATTCCCAGGATGCGATCTCTTCCTGTCGTTTCTCTTCCGGACTTTTCCCTTCCACTACCAGGACATATTCCCCGCGGGGCTCCTCTGTCTTGTAGTAATCCAACGCCTTTTCCAAAGTGGTGGGGAATACGGTCTCGAACTTCTTGGTCAGTTCACGGCACAACGTGATCCGCCGCTCCCCCAGTGCCGCATACAGTTCCTCCAGTGTCCGGATCAGATGATGAGGAGCTTCATAGAGGATCATGGTACGGCTCTCGGTCTTCAGTTCCTCCAGGATCATTTTCTTTTCCTTTTTATCTGCAGGCAGAAATCCTTCAAAGCAAAACCTTCTCGTACTGAGTCCCGACAAAGTCAGCGCCGTAATGCATGCTGCCGGACCCGGCAGAGAAGTGACGGGAACGCTCTGCTCCTGGCACATCCGCACCAGTACTTCACCGGGATCGGAGATCGCCGGGGTACCGGCATCAGTGACCAGTGCAATATTCTGTCCATTCAGCAGCTGTCCTACCAGCTGGTGCGCTTTTTCTACTTTATTGTACTCGTGGTAACTGGTCATAGGTGTGTGGATGTCGAAATGATTCAGCAGCTTGATACTGTTACGGGTATCCTCCGCCGCGATCACATCCACCGTCTGCAGGGTCTCCACCACCCGCGGTGTCATATCACCCAGATTTCCGATAGGCGTCGCACACAAATATAAAGTTCCGGGCATGAGCTCCTGCCTCCTTTCCAAATCACTTTCCCTTTTTAATATCCATATATATCATATATTTCCGGCATATATACTCCCGGCGCCTGGTATACGATCAGCGGCTTCTCCACCGTCATGCGGGGTTTGCCGCCTCGCACCGCCTCGATGAGCACCATATTGGGCTCCTTGTCGATGTAGGGATATACCAGCTGCATCCGTTTCGGCTCCAGTTTGTATTTTACCAGCATGGTCATGATCTCCGCCAGCCGAAAAGGGCGATGTACCATGTAAAAATGTCCGCCGGGCTTTAACAGTTTTGCTGTCCTGCTGACCACATCCTCCAGCGTGCAGAGCACTTCGTGTCTGGCGATTGCTTTTGGTTCCTCCGGGTTCGTCAATCCATGCTGTCCGATCATATACGGAGGATTGCAGGTAATACAGTCAAAGGAAGCAGCCGGGAAAATCTGGTCTGCTTCCTTGATGTCTCCTGTCACGATGTCAATGCGATCCTGCAGGTCATTCAGTGCCACGCTGCGTCTCGCCATATCTGCGCTCTCCTCCTGGATTTCCAGTCCGGTGAGATGAGAACAGTGGTATTTTGCCTCCATCAGAAGCGGGATGATCCCGGTGCCTGTGCCAAGGTCAAGCATCGTATCCTTTTCTCTGGCATGGGCAAATCCTGTCAGAAGCACCGCATCCATACCGAAACAAAATTTCTCCGGATTCTGTATGATCTGATAACCGTTCCGCTGAAGGTCATCGATCCGCTCTTTTTCCTTCAGTTCAACCTTCATTCGTATTCTCCGGTTTTCTTCCGTTACCATTATTACCGTTATTCCCGTCTCTTCTGCCGCCGTGTCTCGGTCTTCTGCGGGAAGAATTGTCCCGCTGGGATCTGCGCTCGCCTTCCTGACTGTTACCGCCTTCCTGTTGTATCTGACTGCCTGAACGGGACTGCTCATTGCCGTTCTCCCTTACCTGATCCGGACGGTTCTCGCGGCGTCTGTCACCTCGATTATTATCCCTGCGGTTCTCACTTTTGTTGCCATTGTCACCACCACGGTTGTCATTGCGGTTCTGATTCTCGCCGTTACGGTTATTTTCCCCGCGGTTATTATTTCTGCGGTTGTCGTCCCTGCGTCCGTCGCGTCTGCGGTTTTCTCCACGGTTGTCACCACGATTCTCTCCGTCAGTTCTCTGCTCTCTGCGGTCCTGACGCTGCTCCGCACGTTTTTCTGCGCGTTCTTCCGCTTCTTCCTTCTCCTCGATCTCCTCTAACTTCTCGAGTTCCTTCTGTTCTTCCTTAGACAGTTCCTGACCGCCCTTTTTGCCGCGGCGTCTCTTGAATTGTAACGTGTCTGCCTCGTACTCCTTCAGTTCCTTCTCGTCACCGGCTTCTACCAGTACCTTGACCAGCTGACGCAGTACGTTGACGCTCTGTACTTCTCCATGCAGTCCGTCCGCCGTCTGGACATAGTCGCCCACACCGGGAAGCTTGCGGTTCAGTTCCTCGTAAGTGTCTTCCTCATTTTTCAGACAGCACATCAGTCTGCCGCAGACTCCGGAGATCTTCGTCGGATTCAGGGACAGATTCTGCTCCTTCGCCATCTTGATGGATACCGGTACGAAATCCGACAGATAGCTGTGGCAGCACAGAGGCCTTCCACAGATGCCGATACCACCGCGGATCTTTGTCTCATCACGGACACCAATCTGACGCAGCTCGATACGGGTCTTGAACACACTTGCCAGATCCTTTACCAGTTCGCGGAAGTCGATACGTCCATCCGCCGTAAAATAGAACAGCACCTTGTTATTATCAAAAGTATACTCCGCATCGATCAGCTTCATTTCCAGACCATGCTTTAAAATCTTCTCCTTACAGATCTTGAAGGCTTCCTTTTCTTTTTCTTTGTTGGCAGCCTCCTGCTCGATATCTCTCTCTCCGGCGATCCGCATCACAGGCTTCAGCGGCTGGATCACCTTGTCATCCTCCACTTCATGCACTCCCGCAACGACCGTGCCGAACTCAATACCTCTGGCGGTCTCCACGATCACGTGGTCGCCTCTCTTTATCTCAAGCTGCAACGGATCGAAGAAATATACCTTGCCCGCTGTACGAAATCTTACACCAATTACTTTTGTCATATCTATCTACCTCACTGATGCCGTTGGCATCTTCTAATAAATTAAAATAACGTAGCTATTCAGCACCCCATCGCAAAATAGCAGCTGCCTGCGCGAAATGCGCCTGCAACTGCTATTTTATCATATCTTTTCGAAAATGACTACTCTATTTCTTCTATCGCTTACCGCTTTAGGATCTGAGTTCCACGCCCAGCTTGTTGTTCAGATTCTTCAAGATCTTCTTCACGTAGCCGTCGACTGCCTCTGTGGTGAATTCTTCCTCCTTCGGGGCAAAGGTTACGGTGAAGGCCATGGACTTCTTCTCGGGTCCCACCTGTAATCCCTCATAGACATCGAAGAGTTCTACGGACTCCACGAAGCTGCTGGCTTCCGCGATGGCCTTCTCTACCTCGCCACAGGTAACGGACTTGCTCATTACCAGTGCCAGGTCTCTGGTCTCCTTGGCGAACCTGGAGATCGGTGCGAAGGTAGGAACCTTGCCGTATACGGGACGCAGGGCTTTCAGGTCGATCTCTGCGATGTATGCGGACTCACGCATGTCTTCTTCCTTCTGGATCTCGTAGGTCAGCTGCCCTAAGTAGCCGATCTCTTCGCCGTTGTACAGGATCTTTGCGGTACGATAAGGATGCAGGAAGGTCTTTTTGTCCTCCACATATTCAAAATCAATAAACAGAGTCTCTGCTACGATGCCTACCAGACCTTTCAGGGTGAAGAAGCTCTCTTCCTTGCCCCAGATACCGATGCAGATGGTCTCTCTCTCATCGGGATACTCGGTCAGAGGCAGATCCTTAGGGATGAATTTATTGCCGATCTCATATACTCTGTCTTCCAGACAACCGTTCTTCTGGTTACGGGCAATGGCATGGATCATCTGGGGAGCCAGAGTGGTACGCATCAGAGACAGATCCTCGTTGATCGGGTTGATCAGACGGATGGCCTTTCTCTCCGGTGCATCCTCAGGCAGGCCTAACAGATTCAGATCGGAAGGAGAGAAGAAGGAATAATGTACACCCTCAAATGCGCCCTGTGCACACAGTGCTCTCTTGATCTTAAGCTCGGTCTTCTGTTTGGTATTCATGCCGCCGCTGGTTACAGCTGCTGCCGCGAGGAAGGTCGGTGTTACGTGGTCGTAACCGTACATACGGATCACTTCCTCTGCAATATCGGGATAGGATTCCATATCTTCACGATATGCGGGTACCTGAATGGTCAGTTCGTCACCGTTAATTACGGGCTGGAAGTTCAGGGATTTTAAGATTCTCTCAATATCAGCGGTAGGTACTTCAATACCCAGTACACCATTTACTTTCTTGATGCTTGCCTTCATCTCGGCAGGCTCGATGGAGTTGCCGGTGCTGACTTCTACGTGAGTAGAGGATACTTTACCGCAGCCCAGCTCCTCGATCAAATGCAGTGCTCTCTTGCTGGCCATAACGGTAGCATACTCATCCACACCCTTGGCATATCTCTGGGAGGAATCGGAAGACTGTCCCAGTGCTCTGGAGCTCTTGCGGATATTGTCTCTTGCAAATTTTGCGGACTCGAAGATGACAGCCTCTGTGGTGTCGCGGATCTCGGAGTTCAAACCACCCATGATACCGGCTAAAGCTACGGGCTTTACGCCATCGCAGATAACGAGGTTATTTTCGTTTAATTCAAACTCTTTTTCATCCAGGGTCATGATCTTTTCCTTGTCATGGGCACGTCTTACATGAATGGCATTGCCTTCAATGTAAGAAGAATCAAATGCGTGCATAGGCTGCCCCAGCTCTTTTAAGATGTAGTTCGTGATATCTACAACATTGGAGATAGAACCGATGCCCACCAGTGCCAGACGTCTCTTCATCCATGCGGGGGATTCACCGATCTTTACATCGGATACGTAGTGTGCGATATATCTGGGGCACAGATCCGGAGCATCCACAGTTACGGTAAATCCGTCCTTGGTAATGCCGCTCTCAGTATAATCCAGTGCCGGAGTCTTCACAGGCTTATTCAGGATAGCCGCTACTTCTCTGGCAATACCGAAGATGCTCTCGCAGTCCGGTCTGTTGGCGGTAATGGCAATGTCGAAGATCCAGTCATCCAACTGTAACAGGGGCTTTACGTCCGCACCGACCTCAGCATCCTCCGGCAGTACCAGCAATCCGTTGTAGCCAGCGCCGGGATACAGATCCTCGTTCAGTCCCAGCTCGGTACCGGAACACAGCATACCGCAGGACTCATAGCCACGAAGCTTGCCTTTTTTGATCTTCATGGTACCTTCGATGGTCACATGATCTTTTGCGGTAGCATATACCTGGGCACCTTCCAGTGCTACAGGGTATTTGCCGCCTGCGTGTACGTTATCTGCACCACAGCAGATCTGCAGGGGCTCTGCGCCTCCTACATTTACCTTACATACATGTAAGTGGGTCTCAGGAATCGGCTCACACTCTTCTACCAGACCTACGACCACACCACTGATATCCTTGCCTACTTCATAGGATTCCTCTACCTCAAATCCGCAGGAAAATAACTTTTCCTCCAGTTCCTTGGCTTCTACATCAATATCTACATATTCTTTTAACCAACTAAGTGGTACTAACATATCTTTTACCTCCTTCGGCGTCGTCTTTTACGACGTCCTCTCGTACTATTCCTTGCATTGCTACTGTTCTAAAATCATATTTCCGTGATCTTAGTCATCATTGATCTGATCCAGTACTCTCATATCAGATTGATATAACAGTTTGATATTGTTAATACCGTACTTTAACATTGCCAGACGCTCAATACCGATACCGAATGCCAGTCCACTGTACTCCTCGGAATCAATGCCACAGTTCTCCAGTACCTTCTTATTCACGATACCGGCACCCAGTACTTCGATCCAGCCGGTACCCTTGCACAGACGACAGCCACAGCCTCCGCAGGCGAAGCAGCTGACATCCACCTCTACGGAAGGCTCGGTGAACGGGAAGTAAGAAGGACGCAGTCTTGTGGTGGTACCTTCACCGAAGATTTTCTGTACCAGTACTTCCAGCATACCCTTCAGGTCGCACAGAGTGATGGTCTTGTCTACTACGAGACCTTCCATCTGGGTAAACATGGGAGAATGGGTCGCATCATCATCGGAACGGAATACTTTACCGGGGCTCAGAATCTTGATGGGAGGCTTCTGGCTCTCCATAACGTGTACCTGACCTGCAGAGGTCTGGGTTCTAAGCAGAAATTCCGGAGACAGGTAGAAGGTATCCTGCATGTCTCTTGCGGGGTGATCCTGCGGGGTATTCAGTGCGGTGAAGTTGTAATAATCGGTCTCGATCTCAGTACCTTCATATACGCTGAAGCCCATGGATGCGAAAATGTCGATTAACTGGTTACGCACCTGAGTTACAGGATGCAGATTACCGGTCTTACGGCTCTTTGCCGGCATGGAGATATCGATCTTCTCACTCTCGTAGCGCAGCTCCATCTCTTTTTCTTTTAACTTCGTATTCAGCTCGTCAAAATGCTCGCTGGCCCAGTTCTTCAGTTCATTGACTTTCTTACCGAAGTCCGCTTTCTCTTCCTTGGGTACGGAACCCATCTGCTTCATCAGACCGCCAATAATACCGTTCTTGTCCAGAATGGTCTTCTTGTACTCGTAGACACCCTTGGTATTCTCAATCTTTTCCAGTTGTTCCCGGATGTCGGCTTTGATCTGTTCGACTTTTTCATTCAATTCGTTTAAATCTGCCATCTTACTCCTCATTTCTGTGTGCTATTCTGCACACTGTGCCTTGTTGCACACGTGTTTTTACTTGTGCCTGGGTGTGTATTGCATTTTCATATTGTAACTATTCAGAGCCTCCTTCGCAAAATCGCATCTGCGATGCTTACTTGGAGAACAGGCTTACCTGTTCTCTGCTCATTGAGGCTGCTTCGCCATTGGCTCTGAATAGTTACAAAAAACCGCGCATACAAATTCACCCCATTGGGACGAATTTTATATCCGCGGTACCACCCAAATTCCTTATGTGAAAAATGAAAACTTCTTGAAGCTATCTTTACATTCACGATAAGACTCTTAACTCACGTAACGAGTGAGGAAACGTCATACCCTACCAAATCTTCCATTCTTCCGGTATGCGGCTCGCGTGGGAATTTCGATTCTGCTTGAACCTCAGGAAGCTTTTCAGCCGGTGAACTTCCCTCTCTGTCAGGAAAAAAGAATCTTACTGTGCACGTTCATTGCCTTTACTTTGATATGATAATACCGGAATAGCGGAAATGTCAAGGTCTTTTCATCATCTGGCCTGCTTATACTTCTTTCCATAAAATTTTTTCCACGGTGTCGATCACTGGATATTTCTGTGTTCCGATGGGGTGTCCGTCACGATAGGTGGAAAATACATCGCAGGAGATCACATTGGTGCTTCTGTATATTTTCTCCACCGGTGTATGTCCAACAACCTGTAAAAGGCTGTCTTCTTCATACATTGTCTCCTGATGATACTGCGGGCGGTACCAGATGGGGCTGGCACTGCACCATAGCTGCTCCGGTCCCATGGTATTTATCTCTGCGATGGTTTGGTCCACAGAGTCTGTATTTTTCACATTTTCCTCTACAAATGCCTGTAAGATGCCGCCATGGCAGAACAATACATCATCGATCCTCTGTATGTACCGAATCTGATTCCCGGCCGGCAATGCCTCCTTAAGTTCCTCCAGTTTATTTCTGACCGTATAGGCTGCCGCCCGACTGTATCCCGATTCCCGCTCATTCCACAGATAGCATAGATCATGATTCCCGTAACACCACAGAGTGTCGGGGAATTCCTTTGCAAAAGAGATCGCCGCGTCAAAAGTCTGCGCATACAATTCAATGTCATATTCCCTGTTCCAGTCATCCGGGATGTCCATCAGGCATACTGCCCGATCCGCCACACCTTTTCTCATCCATTCAGCCGCTTCCTTGAACATATACGGTTTTAAATGAACATCCGGTATCACAAGTGCTTTCATATCTGCTTCTCCTTTCTGCCCGCCACCACCGTAGAAATTCCATCGGTGAAGCCTGCTCCGACACCTCATACTTTCATTTTAATTTTCCCCTCCGGCTCTGATGATCTCCGCTGCCATCTGCCCAAGTCCTTCCGCCCCGTACTTATCCCAGTTCGGATAGACACCGCGGTAGTTAATGCAATAGACAAGGCCGTCCATCTCCAGCATGACCCGACTGATACATTTCATATACTGGTTTTCTGCGCCGTAGACAATTTCATATTTTCCGGCCGCAATGCTGGTTTGGTCATACGGGGTCAACTGGTAGCCGTCCGGAACATATTTTCTCGCATAGCCTTCATAATACACTCGAATACCGTCCACCGTTTTCAGCTCTGTCACCGAATTTTGTTCGTCTGCCATGACATCCTTCATCAACTCTTCAAAACTTTTGTGGGCAATCTTCTCCCCCACTTCTGCTGTTTCCACTCCAATGGTGACGATATCGGTTCCTTTCTGATAAAAAAGTTCCAACAGCTGATCTCCGAAAAGCTTCTCTCCCTTCTCATCCAATGCCTCCGTATTCACCAGGGCAGCACTCTGAAAGTCAAATCCATTGGAAAAGGTTTCCACTGTTCTGAAAGTTTTTCCCAGATCCTGTGCAGCCTGTTGTAAATCCTCATAATTCGCATATTCGGTTGTGATTTCCGTCGCACGATAATGTTTTACGATTTCCATGGCCGCACAGCCGGTGACCAGTAACGCTGCCAGCACACACGCTGTTGTCAGGACCCGCCTGCGCAGATTGTACCGGTTCCCCTGCTGTCTGCCGGTAAGTACCTGCTCCTGTGCATACAGTCTTTGCAGTAATTTTTCCTGCAGTTCTGCCCCGGGTCTGATATTTACAAAACTTTCTTTTAATAACATTTCCATTCTTTCATCTGTCATAACCTGCCGCCTCCAATTCTTCTTTCATCTTTTCTCTGGCCTTATGTAACCTGCTCTTTACTGTTCCCTGTGGAATCCGAAGGCACCCTGCGATATCCTCTATCGTCAGTTCTTCCCTGTAGTACAGGCACAAGGGAATCCGATATTTCTCCGGCAATTTCCGCAACGTTGTCTGTACATACCTGATTTCTTCTTTTTTTAACAGATGATCTTCCACTTCGGATCGTTCCCCGTTCCCCCCGGCTGCTGGCTCCATGGGTTCCTCACTTTCCATCGGTGCAATGCTGTTTCTACGGTTTATTTTCCGGTTCCGATTTTTCCAAATCCGAATTGCAACAGATAGTAAATAACTTTTCGGATTTCCGTCTTTTTGTATCTTGTCCAACAGTTCCAGGGTTTTCAGGAAGGTGTCCTGATACAATTCTTCCGCCTCCGGTCTGTTTCCTGTCAGGTAGACGCAAAAACTGTAGATATCAGTGCCATATGTTGCAATGAACTGCTCTAATTCCTGTATTGTCATATAAATTTCCTTTCCGGTATTTTCGTCTGCAGTACGTTAATGCTTTTACTATATATTGTCCTGAGCTTCCAACCGGTTCATTTTTATATAAAAAAATAGAAAGTGAAGTGTGGATTTCACTTTCTACTCATTCAGTTTTCTGTCTTATCCGTTCTCTTTGATCTCCAGCATCAAAAGTTCCATAGTCAGGTCAAAATTTACGTTAGCATCCAAGCGCCTCTTTGCCTTATCCAGGGCTTCGATGACTTCCTCGATTCCTTCATAGCTGCTGCGCTGGGCCACACGGCGGATGGCACTGATCTCTTCACGGAAAACGAGATGGTTCACATCACTGGTTGCCTTGAACAGGAGCACATCCCGGTACCAGATGGCGATCAGATCCAGATAATCATTGATCTGCAGCTTATATTCCGTAATCTTTTTGATCGCTGCGGTGATCTCACTCAGATCCATATCCTGAATATATTTCAATAGCGACAACGCTTCATTCTTAATATTATCGAAGTCCTCACTGGACGCCAGGGATTTCGCCTTGCCGATATTACCTCTGGCAAATGCCACACAGACCTCCGCTTTATAATCCGGCACCTGCAGCTGATGCATGAGATAATTACGCACCAGTTCATCGGCTACCGGCTTCATGTTCAGTACCACACAACGGCTGAGGATCGTCGGCAGCAGAGAATTCACGTTAGAAGTCAACAGCATGATCACTGCATACTCAGGCGGCTCCTCCAGCGTTTTCAGGATTGCATTCTGCGCCTGGGGCGTCATCTTCTCTGCCTCGTTCATAATATAGATCTTATACGGACTGCTGTAGGGTTTGATAGCGATATCATTATTGATCTGTGCACGAATATCATCTACGCTGATGGTATTGGGCTTCTCATGGCTGACATAGATAATGTCCGGCTGGTTGTCCGACAGCGCCTGCTTACAAGAATGGCATTCCTGACAAGGCTCGGTTCCGCCCTTTTCACACTGCAGGGTCATGGCAAATACTCTGGCAATAAATTCTTTGCCGGAGGATTTTTCACCGTTGATGATATATGCATGGGAAATCTTCTTCGCCGAAATGGCGTTCTGTAAATGCTCTTTAATCTGTTCCTGACCTATGATGTCATGAAATGTTGCCATTGGTATTCCCCCTGTCTGTTATCTTATGCTATGTCTGTACACCGTTAATCATCTGCTCTGCTTCTATCGTACTTCCTTCTGGCCTTTAGCGCAAATAAAATTTTGCAGGATCAAGTAAAAATATCCAATAACAGTCCCCGGATCTCCCCGATCTTGTTCAGGATCGCCAGATTGTCTTTTTCATCCTTCATCAGTTCCTGTGCCAGCTGATCCAGATTCTCATCCACCAGCCGGATAATGCCATACACACGGTGCCGGCCTCTCCGATCCAGGAAGTTCTCTCTGGAAAAAGAATGGGATCTGGTCACCACTTCATTGAGAAATTCCTTGACCAGCCCACGGTAATGTCGCATATCCTTCACATCCCGTTTCTTTGCCAGCTTTTCGCCCTCTGTGGTGATCTCCGCCATCAGGTTCGTCAGTCGCTCCTGAAGTTCTGCTTCCTCCACATGGCTCGCCAGCATGAATTTGAAGCTGCCGTCCGTGGGCGCTGTGTTCTGTACCTGCTCCACGGGAGCCGGCTGCTGTATCTGATTTACTCTCATTTCCATACGCCCACCTCTTTTCCTCTGTTTACCGGCTATATTCCGGCATTTTTCTTCTCTGTTATCAGTATTTCGGCTATATTCCGGCTTCTTTTAAGTACTTTGTAATATCTTTCAGACATTTTGTCAGATCTGTATTCTCGAATCTGTCCCGGATCCCTGCTGCCGCCAGCTTTTCTTCGGAGAAATCTGCGCTGTCCGCCAGAAATCTGCGACACATCTCTTCGTACTTCGGCTTCTCCTGTCGCAGTTCCCTGTCCAGTGCCCGCTGCAGGCGTACACCGTCATCCAGCTCAATATAGACCGACAAAATAGCTTCTGTTCCGAAATAAGCAATCATTTTCTCATAGGCTTCCAGGGTTCCGATCATGAGATAATTCTGTTCTGACAGATCAATCTGCCCATCATCCACCGTAAAATACCGCCAGATGCCATAGACCGTATCATATGCCCTGTCTTCAATGACCTTTCCCTGTGCCTTTAATGCTTGAAAACCGGCTTCATCCGTAAAAAAATATTCCACACCATTCTCTTCTCCTGCACGGATCGGTCGTGTTGTATAAGGCACGATGGTCCTCAGATCCATCGTGCCCTCTTTCATCAGTTCTTTAAAAACAGTATCTTTCCCCGAGGAACTTTTCCCCATGAGATATACAATTTTTCCCATATCTGCGTTCTCGTTTTCCCGCTCCTGTTTCGGCTGTTTGACCGCCGTACAGTACGTTTTTATTCTACTTCCACCACGTGGATCATATCGGTCTTACCTACCACGCCCAGAGGTACGCCTGCGGTGATGACAACCGTATCCCCGGTTTTCACCAGACCTGCCTGCTTTGCCTTGAATACCGCTTCCTCGAACAGAGCATCCGTGGTCCGCTCCTTCTGGATCATGACAGGTTTTACACCCCACAGCAGATTTAACTGGCGGTATACCTTCTCATCCAATGTACAGCCGATGATCTGGCATCCGGGCTTATAACGTGCGATCATATTTGCGGTAAATCCGGACATGGTTACCGTAATAATAGCTGCTGCATTCAGATCGGAAGCAACGCTGCATGTTGCATAGGAGATTGCCGTGGTAATATCCGGAGTCTCCTGTCTGTCTTCCTTGACTCTCTGCATTCTTCCGCGGTAGTCAATATCCTGCTCTGCTCTCTCCGCAATGCGGGACATAGTCTTAACAGCCTCTACCGGATACAGACCGGCTGCGCTCTCGCCGGAAAGCATGATTGCTGTGGTTCCGTCATAGATCGCATTGGCAATATCTGTTGCCTCCGCTCTGGTCGGACGTGGATTCTTGATCATGGACTCCAGCATCTGGGTCGCAGTGATTACATGCTTGCCCTGTGCCACTGCCATCTTGATCATCTTCTTCTGCAGAATAGGTACTTCTTCCAGAGGAATTTCGACACCCATGTCACCACGTGCTACCATGATACCGTCTGCTGCAGTAATGATCTCTTCCAGATTCTGGATTCCCTGCATGTTCTCGATCTTGGCGATGATCTTGATCTTGCTGCCTCTGTCCTCTACGATCTTGCGCACTTCCTGAATATCTTCCCTGGTTCTGACAAAGGAAGCTGCGATAAAGTCAAATCCGTGCTCTACACCAAACACAATATCTGCCAGATCCACCTCACTGATATAAGGCATGGACAGAATCGCTCCCGGTACATTGACACCCTTATGATTCGATACAAAACCGCCGTTTATGACCTTACATACAATGTCTTCTCCTTTGATCTCTTCTACCGTCATTTCGATCAGACCGTCATCGATCAGGATCGTTTTCCCGACATTGATGTCATTTTTCAGATTTTTGTAGGAAATAGTGGCTCTTTCCGCTGTTCCCATGATTTCTTCCGTTGTCAGGACAAACTGTTGACCGGATACCAGCTCTACCTTACCGCCCTCAAAATCACGCAGACGAATCTCCGGTCCTTTGGTATCCAACAGAGTTGCTACCGGCAATCCCAGTTCTTTTCGTACTTTCAGTACTCTGTTGTATTTAACCAGCTGTTCCTTATGGCTTCCATGGGAAAAGTTAAAACGTGCCACGTTCATGCCTGCAAGCATCAATTCTCTTAATTTCTCCTCACTCTCACTGGCCGGACCGATGGTGCAAATAATTTTGGTTTTTCTCATACAGGCTAAATCCTTTCTGCTGCTATTTTTTTTGATTTTTGACTACGGTAATGCAATATTCGTCTTTTTCGGTGACTCCCTGTACCTTCAGACCCTTTCTGAAATACTCCGCAAGCTTTCGGCAATGGATCTCTTCGATCTGTTCTCCCGGTACCAGCACCGGAATTCCGGGAGGATACAGATTCACAAAATCTCCTGCAATCCTGCCTGCAGCCTGTGCCAGAGGAATCTCCTCTTTTTCGGCATCCCATGCATCCGCAAGAGACAAACTGACTTCCGGCTGCATGTGATAGAGAGATGTCTCTCTGGAATCTCCGCCTTCCGTCTGTGGCTGCGTCTGCCACTTTCCCGCAGATATGTCACGATCGATGGCAAGCAATGCATCCGTCATTCTTGTGTATGCCTCGTCACTGTCTCCTATGGTGAACATCGCAAGACAATGATCTGCAGCTGCCATTTCCAACTGCAAGTGGTACTCCTCTAATAGAATATCATAAATCTGCTGTCCTGACAAACCTGCCTTTGAAGATAATATCACCAGTTTTCCGATATCCTGTCTGGCATCCAGCGGCAAGAAATGAAGGTTCCTGCATTCTGACAGTTCTGTCAGCATTCTCAGATAATTCACCTGCAACCGGGCAAACAGATAATCTCCCTGCTCCTTTACCAGCTGTAGTGCATTGTCAATTCCTGCCATTAGTACATAGGATGGACTACTGGACTGATAAATATGCAAAAACCTGCGCAAACGTTCTCTGTCGACCAGTCTTCCGTTGACATGAAGCAACGCGCTCTGTGTCAGTGCCGGCAAAGTCTTATGAACACTGTGGATCACCAGATCCGCGCCACACTGGCAGCTGTTCTTCGCAAATCCTTCCGCCAGTCCCAGATGAGCACCATGGGCTTCATCCACGATCAGAGGAATTCCTTTACTATGTACCAGCTTTGCGATCGTCTCTATATCTGCGATCCTGCCTTCATAAGTGGGTGACACCAGAAATACCGCATCCGGAACAGGCTCCCGGCTGAATGCCTCTGCGATCTGTTCCGGAGTTACCGCATCATAAATATCATACTCCTCCATCATTTCCGGATACAGATAAGAAACTGTTAAATTTCTCAGATATGCCGCATGATACGCAGATTTATGGGCTCCTCTGGTCATAAGGATCCGCCCGCCCCTCGGAACCGCCGCACTGATTGCCGCCAGAACCCCGCAGGTACTTCCGTTGATAAGGTAAAAGCTCTCGTCTGCGCCGTACAGTCCGGCTGCCTCGTTCTGTAATCGTCTTAGGATTTCCTCTGGAGCATGTAGATTATCAAATCCATCAATCTCCGTGATGTCGATATCCATGATCTCCCGGGGGAATTCTCCACAAAGCAGTCTCTTATGTCCCGGCATATGATAAGGATAATAATCTGTCTTACTGTAGTCTTTTAATCTCCGGTATAATTCACCCAATTCCGTCATTCTCCTGTTTTGGGTTTCCACCCTTTTATTTTCCCTGCTCCTCTTCAATCTTCCGAAGCTTCTCGATCAGGGCTCCATGTCCCTTATGTACATGAAATGTCTCCATAAGCGAACACCATTTGTCTGCCATGGTGACGATCCAGGCTTCACGACACATGGGAACTGCGGAGATTGTTAGCGGCCACATATGTTTTTTTATAATATCTTTTTCCCTGGGAGTGAGATGGTATTCCTTCTGTGCATTGTGAAGCGCTCTTCCCGGATGATAAAAGCCATGCAGCTTATGGGGGCTGATATGATCCGGCGTGTGCCAGTCGTACAGAAAGTAATCATGCAATAATGCCCCACGGATCAAATCCTTTTTTTCACAGGGAATATGCAGCTTCTCGCTGATGGCAAGACTATATTTTGCCACATTCATACTGTGATCATTGACTGTCATGTTACCGTGCTGTACATGTGACCGTGTGGAGCGAAAGTTCTTAGAACGCAGAATATCCGGTGCTACCGCCCGGATCTCCTGCCTTAACTGTCGTTCTCTTTCAAATCTCTCTTTCCACTTCTGCACTTTTTTTGCTGAACGCTGTTTCATAAAACTGCCTTCCTTCTCAATATCCCCTCATCTATAGCCACACTGATTCGCATTAATAGTAATAGCATACTACCGGGAAACCGGTAGATACATATTCATAAATAGCTGCCGCCATATTCAGTGGCAGATTGACACAACCGTGAGAGCCTGATGTCAGATAGATGGTTCCACCGAAGCTTCCTCTCCAGGTAGCATCATGCATTCCGACATTTCCGTTAAAAGGCATCCAGTAGTTTACCGGCGTCTCATAATCCGCACCGCGTAATACGGCATTTTTTGTCTTATAGGTCAGTCCGAACACTCCGGGAGGGGTCATGCAGCCCGCTTTGCTCATATTACCGGATACAAAATCTGTCTCCAATACAATGCTTCCATTCTGGAACAGATAAAGATGCTGATTCGTCAGATCAATTTCCACGTAGGAATTACCGATATCGTCACTTCCCTTCTGTGCTCCCTTGCTGCTGTATACCGGTTCCTTGTCGATGTTTTCTCCCTTTTCAATAGAAGCTGTCAGTTCTTTGACCTCTTCCTCGCGGTCGGTCTTCCAGCCGTAAGCTCCGCTGGGCAAGGTAAGCTCGATTCCCTGAACTGTGGTAAACTTTCTCTTTTTGCCATAGGTGTCATATTCTTTGGCCTGTTCTGCTACGAATTCCTCGATTGCTTCCTCGTCCAGTTGGGGATCCTTGTTATCCGTCTGGATCCACTCATGGATCGTATCTCCGTCTACGACAACCTTATTGCCGTTCCAGTCATAGGTGATCTGTGCGCTGACCCATTTATTCATGGTATCACAGGCTTTTACCAGCGCTGCATCCTCTGCCGTTATTTTGGCAGTTTCATAACAGCCCTGCTCCTCCAGATCTACCGTGGTATCTCCCTGCATGATTGCTGTGGATACTACTTCTTCTACCAGGTTGTTGTTCAACTCTATTCCCATGGTCTCCGGAATGATTTCATAATTCTTGTTCTTCTCGGAATATTCACTGATATAAGCATCTTCCGGTGCAATCATATTTTTGTTCTGCAGTGCAGGCATCTGTGCCAGTTGTTCCTGCAATTTGTCTGCATCATAGGACACCCCCTGAACTACATCATGATTCTGCGTACTCCACAGCATCTCAATCCACAGGAATTCATTCTGTCTGTTCAAAAGCTCCTGTGCCGCATTCAAAGTATCCACCCAGTACATTCCGATCTCAGATGCTGTGATCGTACCGATCTCTTCCTGCACACCGTTCTCATCTCTACCCAGAATCTGTAAACTATACTGCTGTGACTGCTGATCCATGATCGCCGCTACCTCTGTCGCCGTCATATTACTGCAATCACTGTTATTGATATAAGTATGATTCAGAAAATGAGACTGGTAGTAAATTGCCACACCACCATATGCCAATAGAATTACTGCAACTACAGCTGCTACAATACCAATCCATTTTTTGCTCTTTTTCTTCTGTACCGCTGTCTCTTCCACAGGCTGTTTTATTTCCTCTTTGCTCTCCGTTTCTTTCTTATCAGCCTCTTTCTTTGTTGTTTCTTCTTTTAATTCTTTGTTATCGTTTTCCATTTTATCTTCTGTTTCTCCCTCATCTTATTTCTGTTGCGCTCATTATAGCATTTAATTTCGTAAAAAAACAGTGTGAAAAGGCTGAAAAAAAGCCTTTTCACACCGTTTTAGAATACTACTTGCACTAATATCATATAAAGTATGGTCCCTACAGCTATACTCAGCAACGTATTTTTCTTCCAGATATGAAGCAATGCCACCACGGCAATAGACAACAATTCCGGAATTCCATGACTGCCGGTAAACAGATTAATTCCTTTTACACAGTAAATAACAAGAATCACCATAATGGCCGGCGGAAGTACTTTTCCAAGATATGTGACTGTTTCCGGAACCTCTCTCTTTCCATCAAATGCCACGAAAGGAACTGCCCGTATGATCAAAGTTACAATAGCTGCAACTGCTATGATTGCGACGGAATGTAACATTTTTTCTTAACTCCTAATAATATGATTGCGGTAATGGTCAATGCAGGTAATAAAAAGGTGTCTGCGCCCAGTACCAGTAAACACAGAACTCCGACAACGCCTCCGATGACTGCCGGTTTATGTTCTTTCGTATCCATCCACTGGTTGACTACTATAACTGTGAATAATGCCGTCATGGAAAAGTCAATTCCCGTAGTGTCGATTGGCAGGACCCTTCCGGCCAGTGCACCTACACAGCTTCCCAGAATCCAATAGCAATGATCCAACAGAGAAATGTAGAAGCTGACCCGTTCCTCACGCATTCCCTCAGGAACTTTCAGATCACATAACAGAGAAAACGTCTCATCCGTAAGGGAAAAGATCATATAAGGATATGTTATACCCATTTTTTTGAAATTTTCTACAAAAGAAAGTCCGTAAAATATGTGTCTGCCATTGACAAACAACGTCATGATCAGTGTATACCACAGACTTGCTCCCGCCGTCAGCAAGGTGACCAACACAAACTGCATGCTTCCCGCATACACAAACAAGCTGATAAAAAAGGCCCACCAGAAGCCGTATCCTGCATCATTCAGCATCAGTCCAAAGGCAAATCCCAGGAAAAGATATCCCAGCATGACTGGTATGGACTGTACGATTGCGTAACGCAATTCTTTTACTTTACTTTCCATTTCGATTTTAAATCTCTTTCGTTGATTTCTTTATTTCCGACGAATTATTTTAGCATATCATTCTTGTGCAGGCAATGGTCTGATATAGGTTCTCTTGTGCCTGGAAAACTATGAGAAACACGCTTCGCGAGTTTCTCAAGTTATCGCGGCAGTCGCCAAGATCTCGTGCGAGCACGGACTTTGGCTCGTTGCTCGCGTAAATTAAAAGAGATCAATATACAAACCGTATATTGATCTCTCTGCAATGAGACACGGGGGATTCGAACCCCCGACAACTTGATTAAAAGTCAAGTGCTCTACCGACTGAGCTAGTATCCCATATATTATTTTTAGATATTACAAATGCCCAGAACCGGAATCGAACCAGTGACACGAGGATTTTCAGTCCTCTGCTCTACCAACTGAGCTATCTGGGCATTTTAGATCTGAATTTTCACTCAGATCTTAGTAGCGGGGACAGGATTTGAACCTATGACCTTCGGGTTATGAGCCCGACGAGCTTCCAGACTGCTCCACCCCGCGATATTATGTTGTATATGATATGTTTTCCTTTTCAAAAATATTCCTGAAAAAGAAAATGGATGGAGGTGGATTCGAACCACCGAAGCAAATTGCAGCAGATTTACAGTCTGTCCCCTTTGGCCACTCGGGAATCCATCCATATGGAATTGTGTTCCATAAAGCCGATGATCGGACTCGAACCGATAACCTGCTGATTACAAATCAGCTGCTCTGCCAATTGAGCCACATCGGCGTATTCATAACAGCTGATTTGTAATCAGCAGCTCTGCCTACGCTTGACTCGTTTCACTCCTCAATCGTCATGAATTGAGTCACATCGGCGTAACATTTAAAACCGTTTTCACTAGAAATGGGGCCTATAGGGCTCGAACCTATGACCCTCTGCTTGTAAGGCAGATGCTCTCCCAGCTGAGCTAAGACCCCACAAGGATTAAAAATCCTTTAACGACCCAGATCGGACTCGAACCGACGACCTTCGCCGTGACAGGGCGACGCTCTAACCAACTGAGCCACTGGGCCATTCCTGAAGATAACAATTTGTACCTTCAAAACCGAACACTGAAATCTAATCTCTATACCCTAACTTACATCCTTTTCCTATCCAAAACCTTTGGTCAAGCCCTCGACCGATTAGTAAATGTCAGCTGAACACATTGCTGTGCTTACACCTCATTCCTATCTACCTCGTAG
>NZ_JAOQJO010000013.1:0-2173 GCF_025567015.1 Waltera acetigignens
CAAAGAGTGGAGGGGCACAACATTTTTCATAACTTGTTTGTGCCTTGAGCGAAGCGAAAGGAATGACAAAAACTATGACATTACAAAAAGTACTCAGTCGTGTCAGACAGGCCGTAGAGGATTATCATATGATAGAGGAAGGCGACCGGATCGCCGTGGGGATCTCCGGTGGCAAAGATAGTCTTACTCTTCTGCTGGCACTCAATGAATTAAGAAAATTTTATCCGCAGAAGTTCAGCATTTATGCCGTAACCGTGGATCTGGGATTTCAAAATCTGGATCTGAACGAGATCCGGGCACTCTGTGCCTCCCATGAGATTCCTTACACCGTAGTAGAAACTTCTATCGCCAAAATCGTGTTTGAAGACCGCAGGGAAAATAATCCCTGTTCTCTCTGTGCCAAAATGCGTAAAGGCGCTCTGAATGACGCCATAAAGGATCTGGGCTGCAATAAGATTGCCTATGCCCATCACGAGGATGATGTTGTGGAGACCATGATGCTCTCCCTCTTTTACGAGGGACGTCTGCATACCTTTTCCCCGGTAACGCATCTGGACAAAACCGGACTGACGGTGATCCGGCCGCTAATCTATATGCGGGAAGCCGAGGTCATCGGCTTCGTGAACAAATATCAGGTTCCCGTGGTCAAAAGTCCCTGTCCCGCAGACGGACATACCAAGCGGGAATACATCAAAGAATTATTACAACAGATTCATCGGGAAAATCCCGGTGTCAGGGATCGTATTTTCACCGCGATCCAACGAGGAAATATGGAAGGTTGGTCAGATTACTTTGGCAGTCATTAACGAAGAAAATTATCACGATGAACAGAATAAAAACAATATCTTAAAACTCCGCAAGGTTCTGGATACGCTCCCCAGCTTCTGCAGAGATTTTTTCCGTGGAATTGAGCCTTATACTTCCACCAGAACAAGACTGGCTTATGCCTATGATATTCGACTTTTCTTTGAATTTCTCCATGAGAAAAACAGTTATTGCCATAAAATGGAGATTACTGAATTTCCCCTTTCAGTTCTGGATATGGTACAGCGGACGGATATCGAAGAATATCTGGACTATATGAGCCTGTATCAGAAGGATGGGAAAAATATTACGAACGAGGAACGGGGAAAGGCAAGAAAACTGGCCGCTCTTCGAAGCTTCTATAATTACTATTTTCAGAGCGAACGTATCGAGAAAAACACAGCGGCACTGGTTCCTCTGCCGAAGCGTCATGAAAAAGAGATCATCCGTCTGGAACCCAATGAGGTGGCTATTCTGTTAGATCAGGTGGAGGACGGCACCAAGCTGACCAAAAAGGAACTGGAATACCACAAGAAAACAAAGCTCCGGGATATTGCCCTCCTGACGCTTCTATTGGGAACCGGCATCCGTGTATCGGAATGTGTAGGTCTGGATATTAACGACGTGGATTTCAATAACGGCGGCATCAAGATCCGGAGAAAAGGTGGTTATGAAGCAATAGTCTACTTCGGCGATGAAGTAGAAACCGCTCTGCTCGACTATCTGGAGCAAAGGGAACATATCATTCCAGCCGAAGGACATGAGAATGCTCTGTTCCTGTCCCTGCAGAATCGCCGAATGGCCGTCCGCTCCGTAGAGAATCTGGTAAAAAAATATGCCTCCCGGGTAACCACCTTAAAGAAAATCACGCCCCATAAACTACGCAGTACCTACGGTACCGAACTCTATAAAGAAACCGGGGATATCTATCTGGTAGCAGATGTTCTGGGTCATAAAGATGTAAATACCACAAGAAAACACTATGCCGCACTGGAAGAACAACGGCGTCGGCAGGCCGCCAATGCTTTTCATCTACGGGAACACAGCAATAGACATTCGGACCAGCCGGACAAATGACAATTAGAAAAGATACCCAACACTTTTGGTGTATTAGGTTAATCATCTCTGCATAAAATGGAAAGTTAGTTAAATACATTGGCAAAATCCACGAACTCCCGGAGCATGCGATACACATGTCTCGATGTAAGGTCTCCGGATGTGAATTTTCTACGAAAAGTGATGAGTAGTTCTCGTCATGACGGGGCCGCCTACAGTCGACATCCATGTCGACTGTAGGCTGACGCGGACATCGTGTCCGCTTTCCCCCTGCCTTTCAGCACTTTTCTAGAAAATATCAACATCCTCCGAC
>NZ_JAOQJO010000013.1:2430-134731 GCF_025567015.1 Waltera acetigignens
CACACTCTTTCTTATCACTTCACAAACTCATAAGAATAATAAGGTACGATCAACGTCTGTCCGGTGCGGATGCTGTCCTCTTCCGCCAGATGGTTGATGCTCTGTACCTCATCTATATATTCCTTCTTATCCTTATACTCTTCATAATCAATATAATCCTCGGACAGATCCCATAAGGTCTCTCCGTAAGCTAGCGTCACCTGAGTATAGTATTTGAACTTTAACTGTTCTTCCCCGGAGCTTGCCAGAGAACGGATTCCCTGATAGGATACCGCACAGAAAATAATCACACAGACCGTAGCAATCATGGTAAGGATCCTGCGCTGCATCTGCATCCTCCTTCTTAACTGTCTCTTATATAATCTTAACTCTCTGTCCGTCATATGGTATACACTCTTCTGTACTCTCATAACACACCTCACATAAGAAAATCTGTTCGGGAACATTTGTTCTTTCTGCTTGTATTATATCGAACATGCATTCTTCTGTCAAGTTAAAAATCGAACATATTTTTGGAATATATGTTTGCTTTTTTACTTTTTGCTATGCTATAATCCCATCTTTGACACTTAAAGAAAAGTATAGTGGCAGAATCCATTGATTTTACTTGGATTCTGCCACTTTTGATGTCTTAGAGTATGTTGTATGGAGACATCACTTTAAAATGAACCTAGATTATTCACGGCTGATCCGTGAATAATCTAGGTTCATTTTTTAATATGGTAACGATAATTAAGAGTTATCAGGTAAAAGAGGAGACGTTAACGCCTTTTCTCTTCTTCCCCTTCTTCGCTACTTAATGGTTGCTCAATAACAAAAAATCCGCATAAATCCCTTGAAAATACTGAGTTTTCCACTCAAGAGTAGTATAAGGAATGCAGAGAAAATATATAAATTGCTATAAAAACCTTGCATTTGGGGGAAAACTCATGTATAAATTCGAACGATATCGTCAGCTTGGACCTGCAAATTTCAATCAGCCCGTCGGGTTCAAGATGGATCCGGAAAACCGCTGGGTTAAGAAATCGGAAACGATTCCGTGGGACACTATTGAGGAAAAGTATGCAAAACTGTTTCCGAGTAAAACCGGAATGCCAGAAAAACCTCTCCGTATGGCACTTGGCTCTCTTCTGATCCAGAAAAATGGATCTCAGCCTTGATGAAAAGAGAATGGCCCGGATAGAAAAGATGTCTTTTGATGCTTATAACGAAAGTGATGTTCTCATCGCAGCCGTTGAGCGGTATTTCGAAAGAACGGGTCATTATCCGGAACGCATTCTGGCAGATAAAATCTACAGGAACAGAAACAACCTTGCCTATTGCAGGGAGCACAGAATCCGCTTATCAGGGCCGTCTCTGGGAAGGCCAAAGAAAAATGCCGTAACTGACCGAAAGACGGAATACAAAGACAATGCTGATAGAATTGCAGTGGAAAGAGCATTTGCCCTTGCGAAACAAAAATATGGACTCGGTCTGATTACCAGCAGGCTGGATGAGACGACGAGAAGCTCCATAGCGCTGTCAGTCATAGCAATGAATGTGGATCGAATAAACTAATTACTAGTTAGTTACAATCTGCAAATTATCTTTAAGACATTCTCAATAATTGAATGAAGGATTTACATTAAAATCAATCCCCAATTCTTGTAATTTTGTAATTACTAGTTTAATCTTAGGTGCCTTAGCTTTTAATATACATGCTTCTCTTTTTTCAAGCATTTGCTTCGCAATAACAAAATTAACATTAGCTGTTTTTGCAACAAATTTTATTTTTTCTGCATCAACTTCTGTTACATTTTTTATATACAGACTGTATTCCGTTTCATCTCTATCAATATCTTCAATGTATGTTGTTATTATATTCCACCCACACATAGGGCATCTCCATCCTTGAGTAGCACCTTCGATACTCCAATTCATTTTTCCTTTACATTTTTCACATATCATTTCCTAATTACCTCTTGGAGAAAATAATTTAAATGTCTCTCTATTATTCATACCTGCAACAAAATAATTACCATTTGGTGTAGACCATAAATAATTTGTCGGTGCATAAACTTCAACATTTAGCTTATTTGCCAAATTCTGTGCAAATCCATTATCCAAAGCACCTGTATTACAAGACCATAACCTAATTGTCTGTCCGTTATAACCATCTGAATTTTGTATTAATCTAGAAGCCGTTCTGTGATCAACTGTCATATGTTGCCCATTATGAGTAATTTGTATGCCATTAGGTGTTCCATGTGCAATTACATCTAAATAACCATTCGTATCCACATCTGTCCTACGACTAATATTACTAACAAACGCATCATCAGCGTCCATAAAAGTAGCATCTCCAACAGAGTATTTACCACTCTGGTATCAAAGACCACATGGGCATCGTAACTTCCCCTCCTTTCCTAACTTTTTCTCTCTTTATTTTCTTCTATGGCAAAATGTCCGCCCTTGACGGTATCCGTCTTTCTTGCATCAAATCATTATAGCTACGGCAGGTACTTGCTGCTCCATCCGCCCCAATCATATTGTTCCACTTGTATCCTTGCCTGTTCAAAACGATGTCTGAGTCATCTCCTCACTTTCTCCCTGATCTGCCTGCAGCATGCTTTCCACAAAGTCTTCCTTTAACAGTTCACGTATCTGCCGCATATCAATCGCATACTCGTAGTAATAGTAATCACGCAAGGTTACAATCACAAAATCCTTTCCTGCCAAAGCTTTGTCCACATCATCTCCCCAAAATGCACTCCATCTCTCTGAAAACGACATCTCCCTCTCTTTTATGTACCACTCTATATCTCTATCATCGCCATATCACTCAATTCTCGTTCTCCAATTTATTCTTTGGAATACCTAAAATATAATATCCCTGAAAAGATATTCCTTTTTCAAAAGGGAAATAAATATATAAATACTGTTGATCTAACCCTATATTCTGACTACTAAAACGGTCAAAACCTTCTCCTGTCGTACTTGCACTAACTTGTTCTTGAAACGTTTCCGAAAACTGTTTAATTACATCCGGGGCATGCGCATCTTCGGAACTAAATTCACTGTAAGTTCCTGCATATACCTCAAAATTTCCCGTCTGCAGCGCTTGCAGTACCTCATTAATGTCTGCAAAATCACTAAAGTAAATGTATTGCCCTTTTTCTATATCAATAGTAACCGGATATTGATGCATATAGGACGGTCCTCCCACGCACGAATCTATAGAAAAAACTAGACTTATATAATCATTATCCAACCACAGAAGATCATAATCAATTACATCGCCTGCATAGGCATGTGCATCTTGAACTTCCTCTTCCAGCTGTGCAACGGCTTTCACATATGTTTTCGCATACACAGAAAATGCAGCATCTTTTAAAAGTGAGTTCACTTTATTTATGTCTATGTTCAAACCGATACCATCTTCCAATTGTGGATAATTTATCGTTATATTGTATATATTTGTTTCATTTCTTTCCCTTCCAAGAGAGTATACATCATTCTTCACTTGTAAAGTTCGCTTATTCTCCATGCTGTTTAATACTGTATAAAAAACAATCAAGCTTATGAGCAAAATACCAACTATTCCGCAAAATACCTCTTTCCTATATATTTTTATACTTTTCTTAATCTCTCTATTCTGTCTTAACTTCATTATCAAAGACCTCTCATATATTTTTAAATCCTTTCCTAACTTTTTCTCTCTGTATTTTCTTCTATGGCAGGATATCCGGCCTTGACGGTATCCGTCTTTCTTGCATCAAATCATTATAGCTACGGCAGGTACTTGCTACTCCATTCGCCTCAATCGTCTTATTCCACTTATATCCTTGCCTGTTCAAAATGATGTCTGAGTCATCTCCTCACTTTCTCCCTGATCTGCCTGCAGCATGCTTTCTACAAAGTCTTCCTTTAACAGTTCACGTATCTGCCGCATATCAATATGCATACTCGTTGTAATTGTCCTTTAAAATAACAATCACAAAATCCTTTCCTGCCAAAGCTTTGTCCACCTCATCTCCCCAGAACGCACTCCACCTCTCTGAAAACGACATCTTCCTCTCTTTTATATACCACTCTATCTCTCTGTCATTTCCATTCAAAGTCTCCAGGAGATCACGCTCTGCCCCTTCCCGGCTATATGTAGTGCCTTACCTTATAGAAATCTAAATCTGGTTCTCCATCCCATGCTGTGATATGCTTAAATCGATCCTCCATCAGCATTTGACACAGACCATTCAAATCGGATACAACATCTTTTAGTTCGAGAACCTTCATCTCCTCACAGTCAATCGTCGTTGCCATCATTGTGGTTGGTAATCCATACGGTCCTTTCCGCTGACGCACTACCCATCCAGAGTAACTGATGCTTATAAACTTCTCATCCGCATATTCTACATCGCATCGATGTGTTCCTACATGAAAACGATATTCCCACCCATCATCAGGATAAGAATCAGGTGGTTCCATTTCCATCACTTTTTTTCTATCATCTTCGAGCAGCTGATTGATTTTTCTTTCCTTTTCCTTATCTCTGCTTCCAACCATCTGCAGATATACAAGCTTGTCCACGTCGTAATATTCATCTTTATACGTATAAGTCGTTTCCTCAAACTGAAAGGAGAGATCCGAACTTTTCCGCTCCCATCTCACAAAACAGAATATGCAAACTATCACCGACACTGCCATCACTGCGGCTGTTATGCACCAACCCTTCTTTGCTACTTTTTTCATGTCTCTCTCCACAGATAAATTCGATCTCTTTCTGCACCGAATCCACTCTTATATTCTATCAGACCTTTCCCCTTTTCCCAAACAAACCTCTCATAATATCCTGTTTCTGTAAGATCATTATAACTGCGATAGGTACACACTGTTCCCTCTACCATAATCTCCTCGTGCCACCCCTTTTCTTCCTTCAGTGAATCCTCTTTCCCCATCTCCTGACAGACTACCGTCCCTCTTGCGATGAAATCCTCCTCATTTTTTATATTGACTTCCTCCATCTTATTCTCATCTATTCGGTAAATTTTATCTTCCGATACATAAAAATATCCAAGAAAAAATCTATCCCTGCCGTAAAAATATCTGCTGTCATCCTCTGTATCACTCTCTATCATCATTGTATACAAAATACCGTTTTCCCACTGCTCCACCTGTTCCACTTGTATCTTTACTTGTTCATACTCTCCAAAAGGGGTGCTTGCGAACTCCGCCTCAAACGCTGCCGTCTCAGTTCCATAATCAAAGAAAAACGATGTCTGATCTATCATCTCACTCTTTTTTTTAGACCATTCCTCGCACAAGATAACTGTAATTAACAGAATAAAAGCTATGGTACTATTAAATATTAGTTTATTCCTTTTCATCACTTGCCTCTTCATCTAACGATACTATTAACAAATATATTCCCGGTTGCTTATCTACCAAATTAGGATCATATACTCCATCACTAGTATAATATCTTTCAAATAACCGGACTATATTTAACTTTCATGGTACAATGCATATATCAACTGATGGAGGCGTTGTACTTATGGGAAGAAAATCAAGTATTATCAATTTAACTGCAGAAGACCGTGAATACCTCGAAATGCAAACACGTGCCCGCACAATTCAGGCTCAGACTGTAAGCCGAGCCCGCATCCTGCTATTGAAAGCAGATGGTTGCTCCATTGATGACATTGCCGATAAAGTTGGAATCAACCGTAAGAGCGTCATGCTTTGCTTAAACAAATATGCAGAAGGCGGTGTGGAAAACGCTCTCTTTGACGCACCAGGCCGTGGTCGCAATGCCGAAATCACGGACGATGAGAAAGCTTGGTTCATCAATATCGCCTGTCAGAAACCAATTGATTTTGGTTATGCCGCAGAGACCTGAACCTATGCCAAGCTAACGTCACATATCAATAAAAACGCAGAAGCAGCTGGCTATACAAGGCTTTCCACCATTCACAAAAGCACAGTTCATAGCATTTTGGACGAAGCTGAAATCAAGCCTTTTCGAATCAAATATTACTGCGAAAACCGGGATCCTGATTTTGACAGCAAGATGCATAATGTTTTGTTAGTGTATAAGCAGCTTTCAATGCAGTTCGATGAAGATGGGCATCTCATTCCATGGGCAGAAGACAAAGAATTTGTCCATGTGCTTTCCTATGATGAGAAGCCTGGAATACAGGCAACTGCCACAACTTCGGAAGACCTTCTTCCGGATGAGCGCCACAGTACGATCAGCAGAGACTATGAGTATAAGCGTCTTGAGACGTTGTCATTGCTGGCAGGAATCGACTTACAGACCGGAGAGGCCATCCCACTGGTTAGCGAGACCCACAACAGCAAGGACTATATCGAATTTCTGAAAATACTCGAGCAAAGGTTTGACACTAATAAAACCATGCTTTATTTCTTCTACAAAAGGTTCTCCCTTATAGACGCCCACATAAAACTCATGGGTTTCTGTGATGTAACTTGCGCGCAGGTAAGATATCACAATAATCTCCTGCTCTGCCTCTGACGTGATCGCCCCTAGAACACTCTCAAACTGCTTTCGCACATTTCCGACATTGCTTTCAAATTTTTCTCTGATCTCTTTTAACCGTTCCCTTTTCAACCCGTTTATTTTTTCAGACAAAAAATCTTTCATAAGTCCAGACCGCTCCAGTACATTTTGTTCCATCGACCTGCTCTCCCCTGTCATGGCATCCACCCTTTCCGTCGTGCAAAGAAAATCCTCCCCCGATCTTCTATGAGCATCATATCATCGTTCAAAAGCGTACATTTTTTCTCCAGCTCCTCATGTCCCCATAGCCGGTGTCTGACCTGCAAGAGCAATGTCTCCTCTTCATCATAATCCTCCATGTTATTGATTTTAATTCCTTCCTCCTCAATCAGTAGTTCGAGATACGGCTGAAGGATTCCCCAATGATTAAACTCCGACAACGTTATATATTTTATGGCGTAATGTGGGTCTTCAGTTGTCCGTTCCTGCAATACAGGGTTATTAGGATAGCGGGAAGTTGGTTCTCCCTCACGGTAATATTCTCCGGTATACTCCAGTTCATATCCGATAAAGTCTGTGGTAACGAACATCGCTTCTTCTAAAGGCATTCCCGATGTTAATTCCGGAGTCAGCTCCGGAATGATTACCTCTCTTTCAATACGCCATGTCCCAAAAAACGGAATTTTCCTTTCTCCGCCAAATGCTGCAATAAGAATGATACATACGGCTACACATAAGATCAGAACTGCCACCGCCTTTGTGTGTTTTCTTATTTTGCACCTAATCATTTATAAATACCTCCCTCCTAAAAGCCCTATTTTAGACTGCTTTTACAACGGTTACGCAACTCTCCGCGCCAAAAGCGTCTTTCCCCAAAATTCTACGAGCATAGTGTCCTCATTCAAAAGTGTAAAGCGTGTTCCCACCGGAATAAAATCATACGTTTCATAAAACACCGTTTCCTCAAAATCTATATAAACCAGTAAATGCAGTTCCATGCCGTCTCTTTGACCGTAATATTTATCATCATGCCAGTCAATCCCCTCTTCCTCCATAAAATCACACACATGTGGCAAAAATCTGCCCCCATCGTTCACAGTAAAAATGTCTTCAAAAAACAAACCGTATTCAGGATCCGTGTATGTATTTTCCCCTATCCGGAAATAATCTGCAGTATACTCCAGCTCATATCCGACAAAATCTTCGGAATCATATAAATCCTCTTCCGCCACTCCATCTTTGGTCGTTCCTGTATACATTTCTGAAATGACCGCCACCTTTTCAATGTACCATGTCCCAAAAAATGGTAATTCTGCTGCGCCTCTTTCTCTCCCGCATCCTGATATGCCGACCGTACATATGGCCAAAAACGCTATCACCTTTGCATATCTTCTCATCCTACTGATAGCCATTGATAAACACCTCTGCTTCTTTTGCCCTTCGTTCATCATAATCATGTTGTGCAAACACTTCCCGTACTTCTTACAGAGTTAATGAAACAATTTATATGGATACCCATAATCTTCTTTCTGCTGTTTTTTCAAGTCTGTTCCAAATTCCACATGCATGTTTTTTTGACCATTTCCATGCATATAATAAACAATTCCTTTTCCCTTTTCCCAAACCATCAATAAATAATCTTTTGAACCGTAAAAATAATCATTATAATAACGAAAGATCCTTTTTTCTCCATCTGCTTCTACAAATGCATGATATCCGGCATCATCCACTACATCAGCCGTTCCGTTTTCACAGCAGACAATCGTCCACTCTTTTAAAAATAAATCCTCATCTGATTCCAGACCGGAAATTATGATCTCATTTTTCTCCTCCGTATACCCACCGGTGTCTGACGGCATATAATAAATATCCTCAGACGTAACATAGTAATATCCCAGATATTCTCTCCCCAACGCGAATTGATCGAACGGATCTGTCACATTCAGCTGATCCAGTTCTAAAGCATATAAGCTGCCATTTTGAAAGGATTTCAGTTCTTTTATATGCAAACTGATATCCTGCCAAATATCCCGATAGCTATATGGATAAAAATATCCTTCATATTCTACTTCTTTCTGTGTCGGCATATAAAACCATGTATTTTGAGGCTCATGTCTGCTTTCTTCTTTATCATTTTCACTGCACAAAATCACAAGAAGGATCAAAAACAAGCTTACTACAATGGATGAAAGAAAATTTTTTATCATATTATTTTCCTCCCAGGATCTATGCAAAACGCCGTTTAGTCATCAAGGCTTGGATAATACGACGAATTTCTCCACTCCTCTAATGAATGTATACACTTCAAACTCACTGTCTGCCAGTCCTACCATATCCTTCCATAAAACCTTATCAAAATTGACACTCACATAAAACGTGCTCCAGCTCACACTGTGATCCTCCCACATCTCGCTCACATGAACGGAATAATACTCTCCCAAATATTCACTTCCCGCCCCATCTTTGTATACTTCCTCTGTTTCAAGATCATATGTTTGATATAAATACGCCTGTCCATCATTCTTCAGATCTACATAAGCAGCCCAGTCATCAATCTCCGGCATCTGTTCCGAAAGGCAGTCTGATATTTTAACAATCGTATCTTCCCGTGTTTTGGCATTCTGCGTACACTCCTCTGCTTCTCCGAAGGCTAATGCTGTGGAAATTTCACTGTCATCACTCCCACACACGGCTGCCACATGCTGTCAGCAGACCTGCCATAGCCAGTACCACAAAACTTATTTTCCTTCCCTCCATAGGATATACTCCTCCCAATCATTTTCCTCGTCATCCCACATAAAATAATCGTGCATTATAGATGCCGCCGTATCGCCATAGTCACTTCCCGTTGCATAAATAGGTCCTATGATAGATACATAAATAAATGGATTGTCCTTATATTCCCATGCTTCCGCATACCTCTCATCCAATAAAATATCTGAATGGTCAACTATACTTTCTTTGTAAGATTCATAACGGCGAGGACCAGGATGAGGAAGTTTCTCACTATACATATTACCACATTCACAAGTACCAAATGAATAGATATTCTTATTAACTTCACAATCACTGCATGTCATAAGCGGTTTCCCGTTTTCAGCAAGTATTCCATGATCTTCATAAGCATCTAATTTTACATCTTTACTTTATCACAATGAATAACAGCCTCTCTTGTGACATACTCCTCTTCTTTTACAATACCTACTTTACTTAACTCTTCGTAAAAAGCATAGTGTTTCACCATCATATCACACGCAATATGTTGGTATTGTTTTTTAAAAATTCCTTTCGAAAACTTTCGAAGGCAATTTCCCTCCAATTCAAAAGTAAAATCTCCTGCTATAATGGCATCTCCATTTTTCTGTACCTTTTCTTCCGGCATAAGACTTTCTCCCTATATAAAAATTCCGTTATATTTCTTCCGTATTTTCAATCAGAATTGCGAACTTGTTTCGCAATTACCTATAAATAGTTTCCACTATTTAACTGCTTTTTTATACTCTTCATTATACAACCACTCACACTCTATATCACTCCATTCCCGTTCCCGAAGCACTTCGCCCGTCTCCCTGTTAACAGCATAACTTGTAAGATACTGATAATGAGTAAAAACAGGTTCATAACCATGAGTATAATAGTCTGTATAATCTGCAAAAATATAATATTCCTGATCTTCCGTCATACCTCTACATGAAAAATTTCTTACACAAGGAAACTCCTGATCTTCTGGAAACTGATATACATATACCGACTGTTCCTGTTTATATGTTCTTACAACTATTGAATCATAATCCCCCTCATCCGAATACATATAATAAAAAAGAGCTCTTGCAGCTTGTTCCTCCAGCATCTTTCCATCTGAAACATCCTCATTAAAATATAACTGATTAACCGCCTTTTCATATGCTTCACTATAAAGCAATTTATAACCTGCATCAGTCTCTATCCATTGAGACTCCCGAAGAACTTCGCCTGTCTTCCTATTAACTGCATAATCCGTGTGATATTCATCATAGAATCCCTGCGAAAGGGCATCTGTTACATAACGTGTATCGTGTGCAAAGACATAATATTGCCCATCTTCTGTCCTATCTTTGCTCTGTAACATTTCATACTGCAAGTCACTTTTTTCCTGCGTTTGGTATAAATATACCATTTCTCCCTGCTGCATAGTAGAAATAACCTTTGCGTCATAATCATAGTCACAATCTGAATATATGTAATCAAAAACAGCCTTTGCCGCTTCTTCCTCTGTCATTTCAAAAGTGTATATCTCGTTCTTCACTTGTAAAATCCGTTTATTCTCCGTACCGCTTAAGACTGCATAAAAAGCAATTAAACTTATGATCACAATACCCGCTCCACAAACATACTGTTTCCCACCTTTTCTTTGATTCATTGGTTTCCTACCTTTTCTTTGATTCATTGTAATCTTTCCATTCCATCATATGCAAAATCTGCACATCTCCATTTTTATCGATACTGAAATATCCTTCTGCACTGCTAGTCCACTCCTCAAACGTGCAAATAGTTTCATTACATTCATACTCATCATTCTCATCATATACACCATTTCCATTACTATCATTCCTGTAAAATGCAATTGTTTTAAACGCATTTCCAGAAAACTCAAATTTATAAAAGGAATAGCTTTCTTTATTTTCTTTTGTATATTTATACACAATCTCGCCATTTTTGCAAACACCATAACATTTTAATGTTTCTTCCACCTGTTCATGAAACAAGACAAACAGCACATTATTTTGATATGCAAGAATATAATAATCTCCCGATGTCTGAATATGTAACTCCGGTATATGATCTCCATTTATGTCACACGTCAGATACTTCATACTTCCATCATCCATATTTGCTATCGTACTTCCACCAGAATTTTCCAACGCTCTCTCTCCTGACAAAAACTCATCATATGCCCTCATTGCCTCATCAGTATTCCCATGCAGCGCTTCTGTTCCAGTAAAATTTTTTCCAAAAGCCTCCTCATACGTTACCATAGTAACAGGGCAATCAAGCATTGTAAAAAAGTCTTTTGTCACTTCATCCCATTGTTCCTGATTCAGATGCCCGCTCATACTTTCATCTCCGAATATATAAATTTCATATTCTATTCCAGTCTCGCCATAATAAGCAGTAAAATAAATTTCATTCTCCACTTCTCCTGCCCTATTCAATGTTTTATATCCATATCGGGTATTATTTGCACTCGTAGAATTACAGTATCCTATCTGATTCGAACCAAGAAGTGCTTCATATTCGTTCAGCCAGTGATAAACTTCCACTTTTTGTTCTTCCACAAGATACTTTAATATGCAGAAACCATTTATTCCAATGTCCATTAGCAATTCTGGAAGTCCATCCCCATCACAATCAATAAAACGATATCTTGTTTCTTTTACAAATTGTTCTATAAACTCCATGTCATCTAAATCAGATATCCCTCGTAGATGATCCCGAAAATAGACAGCCTTTTCTTCTTCATACTCCAATGGCATCTGATTTGTAATGATCCTATAAAAGTTCTCTTTATATGCCAGTGCCACCTGATCTGTATAAATCTCCCAATTAATCGAATATTCTTTTGACGAAAAATCAACTTTCTTTACTGACTCACATATGTTGCTGCTGTCCTGTTCGTTTGTATAATTTGTTTTGTTTTCTCTTACGCTGTTTTCCTCTGTTTCAATCTTTTTCATTTCGGTTTCTGCCACCTGTTTATAATTTAAGACACCAACCAGCAGAATTATAACTACTATTCCTATCGTCCCCATATTCACAATCTTTCTTTTCACAATAACCTACATTCCTCTCTCATATACAATAATATCTATCACAACATAATCAGACATATTCTCTCATTTGTACCCACAATACATTTGCCATCCAAATGCGGCATCTTAAATTCCATGATATCACAATATCCATCCATTCTCTCTGGCATAAAATCCGGTTTTAAATCCTTGTCCTGCGTTTGGTATTGCCATTTTAATAAAGTTTGTGCATTCAATTTATTCATTCCAAATGCATATTGCAGAATCTCTGGATGTTCTGTTATATCTACTTCATTTGTCTCTTGTAAGTTAATTAATCCTATATTATTCACGGCACAGCCGTGAAAGTGGCTGAAAGCCACATAGTTACTGTATTTTAGCTGAATATTGATTTTCACCTATCAAGTGAATGAAAAAAGAGCATCCATTTGTGGTAAAATTAAGGTGTTCAAAGTCTTAACAATCCCAAACAAAGGAGCCCTTTATGAGTATTGTAAACACCTTAGCCTTAGAAAGCAATAGACAGATTAAAATAAATTTTTATGGAGGAGATCTCTCATCCGATGCAGGCTTGCTTCTTATCAAAGAATTCATAAGCAAACTTGGTATTGATACGCTTTTAGAAAAAGCGTTTAAAACCAATGATCCTGTATTCAAGTCTGTACTTGAAAAAGATGCGCTTGCATCACAGCCTACGGTATCAAGATTCTTTAATCGTATGGATAAAGACACTTTAAACCAGTTCCTTGCGATTGCCAGAGTACTTCGGAGGAAAATTTACAGTGTTCAGATGCCACAGGCTGTTATTCTGGATCTGGATTCCACTCTTCTTGATGCATACGGCAGACAGCAACCGGATTTTGTTTCTTTGTATCCATATCTGTCCTCCTTTTGTTAGTTTTAACTAACCATATCTCATAAAAAAACCGACAATTTATGATTCCTGTGTTCACAAATTATCGGTTGATAATCGATGCATCTGAACGCTTTTTCCTAGAAATACTCTTTCCAGCCGTTATTATAAAAGGAACGCAGCTCCCTGATATATCCTTCTGCTGCCTCTCTCGGCATATCATGAACTACTACTTCAAACAATCCCGCATAAAAGCCACTGCAGACCACATGGATAAATTCGTCATTGATTCGTCCCGTCCTGTAAGACTCACTTCCGAGATTTACCAAAAATCTTCTGGTAGCCTCTGCATCAATTTTTACCAGACCCTCCAAAAATTCCTGATAATATCCAGGTGGTGAACATTTCACTACTAATTTAAACTCGTCAAAACAGTCATAAAGAATTTCAATTTATAATTTCATATTTCTCAACCATTTTCAGAACTTCCGCCATAAAATCGTCTTTTCCATGGGTAAGGTATGCAAAACTAATTTTGTATACCCCCTCCTTTGTATAAATCCGCAGCTTTTTCCAGGTTCTTTTCCCCTGCTTTACTGCTGTAACTGCTTCGATTCTCTGTATGTTCCGCCAGTATAACTCCGTTTCCTTTCGTATAGGATGTTTTATCATCATTTTTTCTTCCGAATACCATACTCTTGTATTACACATGATAAACAGAAAAATCAAACATGCCACACCGTAAATCGGCGCAAACAACAGGGAAAACCATTCCGAAGGCTCACTCTGTGAAAAACCCCGCAATGGATTTTCCTCCCCCGAAAGCAACAGCATTGCCAGATATTCCAGCAGGATTAAAATTCCCAATCCTGCCAGAATATAGTACTCCGTCCCGTATCGCAGAATCCGCTTCTGCGGACTTTCGTAGACCTGAGAGCGGTAATACACGGCAACCGTTTCAGGGCGTTTCTTCCTGAGTACGTCACAGAATAGCTCATAATTCACCATGCCGATACCCACTGTGAGGATTTTTGTTCCATCCGAAAGATATAAATTAACCATATTATCAAAGCTGCCGTCTATTTTCCGGATTTCCTGCCATCTGACTGTCCGGGGCTTCTGAAAGGCTTTTTCTATCTGTATTGTATCTCCATTAAAATAAATACATTCCCTCGCCATGATATTTCCCGCAAATATGGTAACTATTAAAAGCAGAATTGCCATTGCCACACACAGGCTCCACATCCCCCTCGCCTCCCTGGGGGCTCCGTCCATTATGTAAAGGATGCTGAAAATTCCCACAAAAACAACTGCCAGCACTCCCAGCGCATATACGACATACCTTTTCCCCGGCGGCTGACATAATATTGCCATTCCCTCCGGGATTTTATTTATCTGCCGCCGGTTTCTGCCCGTTATCAAATAAATGATACCGACAGCCAGAACCAGTATAAGCGTAAACAACAGTTTCTCCATCTTCCCTTTACCCCCTGTATTTCGCAATAACGGAAACAACCTTGTCCATTTCCAGCGGCTTCGACAAATGTTCATTCATACCCGCCATGCGGCACCTCTGAGCATCCTCTGCAAAGGCATTTCAGAAGCGTCAGAAGCTTTCCCCCTGCATCCCTGACAAAAGGTTCGCGGTGGAAAGTCGGATTATGATGCGCGCAACATTCAGCGTTCCCACAGGCAGCCCGGAAAAAATGCGGCAACTAACGGCGCACTTTCTTCCTCCTGATGCCTGCCATCGGTAATACACCTCTAATATTGATATTTTTTCAAAAGTTGCTCTCTTTTGAATAATACTGATATTTTCACCAAACTTCACAATATCGGACATTTGGAATCTGTTGAACGAAGCTGACTGAAAGTATTCAGATTGATAGCAACGAAAATATAGTCATTTTTCAGACATTATTTCAATATCTGATAACTCATCATGAAAAGAATAATCAACATACACATAAATACTTTAACCAGTTTCTGGTATGTCGTTTTCGCCGGATTTATGACCGGGTTCCATGTTTCCTCTGTTCCCGGCATATTGTTTATATTGCTCCGATTTCCTCCGGTTTCCTTCTGAGCACAGAGCCGGTTTGACGCATAAGAAAGCATTTCCTTTGCCGCCTCTGCCTCCTGCTCCGACACCTCAAGCGTCCTGCCATCTGCAAAGGTGATCCTTTTCCATCTTCCATTCTTATTTTTCGAGTAAGTCCATCCGCTGATGTCTGTGAGAAGCGGAAGATAGTACACACCGGCTGCGTCCTGTTCATCAATGATAAAATGATAAGTGACCGTGAACAATCTGTTCCTGAAAACCGGCTGCATAAGAAAATATTCCGTACAGAAAAGCTCTCTGATTTGCTTACGCTGTCCCCAGGCATCAAAGCAGGAAAGTGTCCGCATGATTGGATGAATGACAATAAGAACGACAAACACTGCTCCTGTCAGCAGCAAAAAGGCTGCGTATAGCATAATCGATGCATTATCGCTGAAAGGCGACGCCGCTTCCCTGAGCATCACTCCGCAAAGGGGAATCACCAGCGCGGCTTCCATCAGAAAGGTACCCCGAAAAACGGCATTCTGGCAAAACAGATAATAAAAGCTGACAAAGGTAACAGCATTTTTTCCACTGCGATAGCGAAGCGGAATCCGCATAAGCAAAAGCTCAGACAAAAGACCGACAAGCAGCACCACTTCCTTACACACAAGTATATAAGTCCCATACATCCATATGTATAACCCTATTCCGTGGGATGAGCCATAAAGAGCCAGCAAATCTCCGTCCTTTGCATTTTCCAGAACACTATGCAGGATATTTTTCCCGAAAATCAGGTGATAGCCTATACCACACACCAGTATAATCCATGCAATATAATCCGGAATACAGGACAGCGCCCAGCGTTTGCAGCTGCCATGCTCGTGCTTCCGCTGACGCCAGAACCCGATTCCCCATAGAACCGGATAAAGAAACACAACAAGAAGCAGCGCAAGGTTCGTTTCCGGCAACATTGTCGTTATAAGCAGACTCAGACATTTTGCCCGTGAAGTTTCTCTCAGAAGATTCGGCACATGTGTGAAAAACGATGCCACCGACACCAAAAGTATCGCAAAGATTCCCGGTATCGCCATCAGACTGACTGTTTCCGCTTTTGACTTACGTTTCACCAGATGGTACAGGTCAGCAAGATACAGACCTGCATTCAGATAAAGAAGTAGCATCGTGAGCCAAAAGCCCGGTAAATAATCAGAACCCGCCTTATACAATCCAAAGAAATCCCAGAGTGCTTCTATCATTTTTCCTTCTTCTTTCCATTACGCTTTTATAACTATTTATTCTTCCATTAAACTTCCATATAGTAAAGTAGAAGGATGACCTCGCAGTCATCCATCTACTAATTTTTCACAGTTTATTCTGCAATGGGAATGGGTTTTCGGTCTCCATCCCGACCTTATGAACATTTCTTTTTATATAAATAATCCTATATTATTCACGGCACAGCCGTGAAAGTGGCTGAAAGCCACATAGTTACTGTATTTTCGCTGAATATTGCTTTTCACCTATCAAGTGAATGAAAAAAGAGCATCCATTTGTGGTAAAATTAAGGTGTTCAAAGTCTTAACTATCCCAAACAAAGGAACCTTTTATGAGTATTGTAAACACCTTAGCCTTAGAAAGCAATAGACAGATTAAAATAAATTTTGATGGAGGAGATCTCTCATCCGATGCAGGCTTGCTTCTTATCAAAGAATTCATAAGCAAACTTGGTATTGATACGCTTTTAGAAAAAGCGTTTAAAACCAATGCTCCTGTATTCAAGTCTGTACTTGAAAAAGATGCGCTTGCATCACAGCCTACGGTATCAAGATTCTTTAACCGTATGGATGAAGACACTTTAAACCAGTTCCTTGCGATTGCCAGAGTACTTCGGAGGAAAATTTACAGTATTCAGATGCCACAGGCTGTTATTCTGGATCTGGATTCCACTCTTCTTGATGCATACGGCAGACAGGAAGGCAGAGCCTTTAACTTTCACTATCAGAGCAATGGTTATCATCCACTTGTCTGTTATGATGGAATGACCGGGGATCTGATAAAAATCCAGCTGTGTGATGGAACACAGTATTCCTGCACCGGAGTAGTTGATTTTTTGCAGCCGGTACTGGGTGAATATCTGCATGACTATCCGGAAATCCCTATTCTGCTTCGTGGTGATAGCGGTTTTTCTACGCCTGATCTTTATAATCAGTGTGAGGAAAACGGCACAAGCTATGTGATCTGGCTGAAGGAGAATGTTTTCTTTCCATTGCGAATCCCCATCTGTATGAAGTAGGTTGGATCCTTGGATTTTCTGTCATACCAAATCTTCATACTTCATTATAACACAAAACACAACATATAATTTAAGAAAATTTGACAAAAAATACCGCATTTCTACGGCTTGTAGGGATTTTAGGGTTGAGCAAGTGTCGAAGACCCGTCAAGTTAAAAATCGAACATATTTTTGGAATATATGTTTGCTTTTTACTTTTTGCTATGCTATAATCGTTATATAAATCAGTAAGAACAGATGTTTTACGGAGGTCATTTATGGGCTATGGAAAGATTACTGCCAAGCAGCAGGAAATATTAGATTATATCAAAGATGAGATTTTGAAGAGAGGCTATCCCCCTACCGTTCGTGAGATCTGTGAGACAGTGAATCTAAAGTCTACTTCTTCCGTGCATTCTCATTTAGAGACTCTGGAGAAGAACGGCTACATCCGCAGAGACCCGACCAAGCCCCGTGCCATTGAGATCTGCGACGACAACTTCCAGATGGTGCGTACCGAGATGGTCAGCCTCCCCGTGATCGGTAATGTTGCTGCCGGGCAGCCTATTCTGGCCGAAGAGAACGTTCAGGACTACTTCCCTGTTCCCGCCGATGTAGTACCCAAGGGAGAATCCTTCATTCTGAATGTCCGCGGAGAGTCCATGATCAATGCCGGTATTTTCAACGGTGACCGTGTCTTCGTTCATGTCCAGAACACAGCGAATAACGGTGAGATCGTTGTGGCCCTGATCGATGATTCCGCTACCGTCAAGACTTTCTATAAGGAGAAGGGACATATCCGTCTCCAGCCGGAGAACGACACCATGGATCCCATCATAGTAGATAATTGCCAGATCCTTGGCACCGTGTTCGGCGTATTCCGCTTTTACAGATAAGCAAAACAGCCTGCAGCATGATTTGCTGCAGGCTGTTTTTAACTATATTTTACATTTAGTCCTCCGGGAATCTTACTTTCATATAAGAAATGATCTCATCCACGCATCTTTCATATCCCAGCTTGGAGCTGTCCAGACACAGATCGTAATTTCTTGCATCTGTCCATTCCCGTCCAGTATGATACTTATAGTACTCCGCACGGTGCTTATCCGTCTTATTGATAAAGCGCTCCAATTCCTTCGGGCTCATGCTATGCTTCTTCGCTGCGCCTTCCAGACAATATTCCTTCGGGGCATGAATAAATACGCTGAGGACATTCGGATAATCCTTCAACACATAATCCGCACACCGTCCGATAATGACACAGGATTCCTCCTTTGCCAGATCCCGGATGATCTTCGCCTGATAGTTAAACAGATTGTCCGTGGAGGTAAAATCATCACTTTCCGGAGGAATCAGTTCCCCGTGATACTCCTTTTTCGCAATATGGAACAGCTTCGTGCTCTTCACTTTTTCATCTGCATTTACGAACAGCGCTTCATTGATGCCACTGTCATCACTTGCCAGCTTCATCAGCTCCTTGTCATAGTAATGAACATTCAGCTTCTTCGCCAACATCTCACCGATGGTTCGCCCGCCGCTTCCATACTGTCTTGCAATGGTAATGACTACATTATTCATTTCGATCACCATACCTTTCTGTCTCTGCTGCTTCCACCCGCAGTGACTTAAATCAAGAGTTATTCACCCAGATATGCCTTCTTAATGGAATCATTATTCAGAAGGTCGCTTGCCTTGCCTTCCAGAACAATCTTACCGGTCTCCAATACATAAGCTCTGTCTGCGATGGACAATGCCTTCTTCGCATTCTGCTCTACCAGCAGAACTGTAGTACCGCTCTTGCTTACTTCCTGGATAATATCAAAAATCTCATTTACAAAAATAGGGGACAGTCCCATGGACGGCTCATCCATTAAAATAATCTTGGGATGAGACATTAATGCTCTACCCATGGCCAGCATCTGCTGCTCACCACCACTCAAGGTACCCGCCATCTGATTCTGACGTTCCTTCAAACGGGGAAAGCGGTCAAATACGGTCTCCAGAGTCTGTGCGATCTCTTCTTTATCTTTTCTGGTGTAAGCACCCATCATCAGATTCTGTAATACGGAAAGCTGTGCGAAAACACGTCTTCCCTCCGGAACATGCGCCATACCCATGGATACGATCTTATGTCCGGGAATCTTGACCAGATCCTGACCTTCAAAAGTAATGGTTCCTTCCTTCGGTGTCAGCAGACCGGATACGGTGTGCAGGATCGTTGTCTTACCGGCGCCGTTGGCTCCGATCAGTGCAATGACCTCTCCCTCATCTACGTGAAAGGACACACCCTTTATGGCCTGTATCATGCCGTAATATACTTTAATATCATTTACTTCTAACATTGCCATAGCTGTTGTCCTCCTATTCACCCAGATAAGCCTTGATGACTTCCGGATTGTTCAGCACATCACTGGTCTTGCCCTGACACAGGACACGGCCAAAGTTCAGAACCGTAAGTTCCTCACAGATTCCGCCTACCAGTTTCATATCATGCTCGATCAGAAGGATCGTCATATCAAAATGCTCTCTGACAAAACGGATGGTCTCCATCAGTTCCAGCGTCTCGTTAGGGTTCATACCTGCAGCAGGCTCATCTAACAGAAGGAGCTTGGGCTTGGTAGCCAGTGCTCTCGCAATCTCCAACTTTCTCTGCTTACCATAGGGAAGATTGTCCGCCAGTGTTTCCGCTTCCTCTTCCAATCCGAATACCTTCAGAAGCTCCATGGCCTCCTCCGTCATCTGCTTTTCTACTTTATAATATTTCGGCAGACGTAAAATACCGGTAACCGTGCTGTAGCTCATATGATTATGCAGACCTACTTTTACATTGTCTATCACAGACAGATCCTTGAACAGTCGAATATTCTGGAAGGTTCTTGCAATTCCTGCCTGATTGATTTCGATGGTCTTTTTACCGGTAACATCCTTTCCATCCAGCGTAATAATACCCTCTGTGGGCTTATATACACCTGTCAAAAGGTTGAATACGGTGGTCTTACCTGCACCGTTGGGACCGATCAGTCCGTACAGGGAACCTTTTTCAATCTTAATATTGAAATCATCTACCGCACGAAGTCCGCCGAAAGAAATGCCTAAATTTTTTGCCTCTAATAATGCCATGATTATTCAGCCTCCTTTTTCACAGACTTCTTGAATCTGGCTGCCACTTTTTCTCTCCATTCAATACACTTCGGAGCCCAGTTGAACAGCATCATTACGATCAGTACGATGGAATAGATCAGCATACGATAATCGTTCAGACCACGCAGTAACTCCGGTAACAGGGTAAGGATTACAGAAGCAATAATGGAACCGCGAATATTACCGATGCCACCCAGTACAACGAATACCAGTATCATAATAGACATGTTATATCCAAAGTTCTTGGGTAATGCCGTCAGTGTGGACAGATTATGCGCATACAGTACGCCTGCTACACCTGCAAGTGCCGCAGAAATGGAGAATGCCATCAGTTTATACTTTGTAATATGAATTCCTACGGATTCCGCCGCAATGGTATTGTCACGAATTGCCATGATGGCACGTCCGTCTCTGGAATGGATCAGGTTCAATACAATAAACAATGTGATCAGCAATAACACAATACCAATGGTAAAGCTGGAATCATGAGGGGTTCCGGTGATACCCTGTGCACCTTTGATAATAACGTCTCCGTCCTCTGACATGTTCAGATCCATGGTATTGGTAAAGGAGATATGGAATCCATTCTCATCCCGGCCTACAAACATAATATTTACCAGATTCTTAATGATTTCGCCAAAAGCCAGTGTTACGATTGCCAGATAGTCACCCTTCAAACGAAGTACGGGGATACCGATCAGCAGTCCGAACACACCTGCAAAAAATGCACCGATCATAATAGCAAAGAAAAAGCGAAGTCCGGAAGGCATTGCGCTATTCTCCATGACTTTGGAGAAAAAGGCGCTGGTGAATGCTCCGATACACATAAATCCTGCATGTCCAAGGCTCAGTTCTCCCAGAATACCTACGGTAAGGTTCAGAGATACCGCCAGAATTGCATAAGTACACAGCGGAACCAATAGTCCCTGGATCAAGCTGCTCACACTGCCGGCAGACACCAGAATCTGCATGATGACATAAGCTGCAATCACCATTCCGTAAGTAATAAGATTATCCCGGAAGGTTTTATTTATTTTCTTATTCGATAATTTCTTCATATTATGCACCTGCCTCTTCCCTTATACTTTTTCCTGAATATTCTTGCCAAACAGTCCGGCAGGTTTTACCAGAAGCACAACGATCAAAACTGCAAATACAATAGCATCAGCCATCTGGGAAGAAATATAGGCTTTACCAAAGATTTCGATAATCCCCAACAATATACCACCAACCAGAGCACCTGGAATGGATCCGATTCCGCCAAATACAGCCGCCACGAAAGCTTTAATACCGGGCATGGAACCGGTGTACGGTGTCAGGGAAGGATATGCGGAACATAACAGAACTCCCGCTACAGCGGCCAGTCCGGATCCGATGGCAAAAGTCAGTGCAATGGTTCCGTCCACATTGATACCCATCAACTGTGCAGCCCCCTTATCCTCGGATACTGCTAACATTGCCTGTCCTGCTTTGGTCTTGTTGATAAAAAGCATCAGACCTGCCATAATGATCAGACAGGTAACAATCGTAACGATCGTCTCTCCGGTAATATTGATCTGTCCGTCTGCCAGCTTCACAGCCGGAACGGATACTACAGAAGTAAATGCCTTGGCATTTGCACCAAAGATCAAAAGAGCTACATTCTGCAGCAGATAGCTGACACCGATTGCGGTGATCAGAACCGCTAACGGAGAAGAAGCCTTTCTTAAAGGCTTGTATGCTACTTTTTCAATAGCCATTCCCAACAGGGTGCAGGCGATAACAGCTGCCAGAACACCGATTACAGGAGAAAGTCCCATGGTACTGCACATTGTATAAGTAATAAATGCACCGACCATAATGACATCACCATGTGCGAAATTCAGCATTTTGGCAATACCATATACCATGGTATAGCCAAGTGCGATCAGCGCATAGACACTTCCAAGGCTGATACCGTTGATCAGATAACTGATAAAACTCATGTGAACTACCTCCATTCATGCGAATGCACAAATTATCATATAAAATAAAGTATAACAGAACATACCGGGAAAAACAACTGCTCTCCCATTATTGCAAAGTCTCTGACATTAAGCAAAGAGGGCTACCCTGCGGTAACCCTCTTTGGAAACTTTATCAGCAAAATTACATAGCCTTGTAAGCACCATTCTCGATCACAACAGCCTTAGGAGCCTTGTTAGCCTCACCGTCTGCGGTCCAGGTCATGCCGTTACCGGTCAGACCATCTACAGTGATCTCTGTCATGGCAGCCTTCATACCATCACAAATATCAGAAACACTCATATCAGGAGTAACACCGCTCTTCTCGATAGCAGCCTTGATCACATAGATAGCATCATAGCTGTCTGCTGCGAACTGGTTGGGAGTCTCACCGTATTTTTCCTTATACTTAGTTACGAAAGACTGGGTCAGATCATCGGTTGCATCAGCTGCGAAAGGAGTTAACAGCATAACACCTTCGGTCAGAGATACATCAAAGTTATCTACACCACCGAGAATACCATCCATACCGTCACATGAGAACCACTTGGGAGCATAACCCATAGCAGCTGCCTGTGTCAGGATAAGTGCGGATTCCTGATAATAAATAGGAAGGAATACCATGTCTGCTCCGGCATCCTTTGCCTTCTGTAACTGTACGGAGAAATCCGTCTTGTTATCAGCAGTAAAAGCTTCTGCTGCTACGATTTCAAACGGCTGATTCTCAGCTTCTTTTGCAAACTTCTCATAAATACCGGAAGAATATACATCGGAGCTGTCATAAATAACGGCAATCTTCTCAGCCAGACCGTTCTCACCAATATACTGTGCGGATGCAAGACCCTGGTTAGGATTGGAGAAGCATACGCGGAAGTTGTTATCATACTGAACACATTCTACTGCTGAACCGGAAGGAGTAATCTGGAACATATTGTCCTCTTTGGTCTTGTCAGTAACTGCAATACATGCACCACTGGTGGTAGAACCATCAATGATCTGAGCGCCCCAGTCCTTTAATGCATTATAAGCATTTACGGATTTCTCGGCATCTGCCTCATCATCCTGGAACTTGAATTCTACCTGATAACCATTGATACCGCCTGCTGCATTGATCTCTTCTACTGCAATCTCTGCACCGTGCTGTACAGCCAGTCCATAAACTGCTGCACCACCGGTAGTAGGTCCGATACCACCGATCTTAAATACGCTGCCGGATGCTGCACTGTCGGAAGCTGCTGCACTCTCAGTTGCTGCATTTGTACCGGTTGCTGCTGAACCATTGTCTGTATTACCACAGCCAGCCATAGCCATTACCATAGCAGATGCTACGGCAACACTTAAAAACTTGTTAAATTTCTTCATAATATCTTCCTCCTTTTTAACAATGTATACAAATATACAATGTATAATTGTTATTTTTGTATATTACTCGCTTCTATTTCCTTTGTCAATGGATTTTCTTTTCTAATTTGATGTTTTTTGACATTAAAATAGATCAATAAAATCATATTTAAATATAAATATAGTATATTTTTTATTCCGGGGGAAAGACTATTTACGAAACAATCATTTAATAGAAACATCAAAAAAATGTCTGTATGGAACTTACAGCAGTAAAATCCATACAGACAGGATAAGGAGATTTTATGGGTAATAAATATTTGGATGGAACCGCTCTCACCATAGCCATAATAGGTGCCGTGAACTGGGGGCTGATCGGACTTTTCCGCTTTGATCTTGTAGCCTTCCTGTTCGGTGACATGTCCTGGTTTTCCAGAATTGTATATGTGTTGGTGGGAATCAGCGGACTCTATCTCATCAGCTTCTTTCTCCATCTGGGAGATAGCGAAGCTTAAAGTTCCTCTACGGGAATCTGTACGCCATCTCTCCAGATACGTTCCAGATCATAGAGCAGACGGTTTTCCTTGTCAAAGACATGTACGATCACATCGCCAAAGTCTAACAGTACCCAGTTGGCTGTCTCATAGCCTTCGGTCTGTCTGGCAGGGAAGCCGGCTCTTCCCAGCTTTTCCTCTACATTATCACACAGTGCCTGGATCTGGCTGGAGTTATTGCCTCCCGCGATAATAAAATAATCTGCAATTACAGACACATTACTGATGTCTATTACTTTGATATCCTCTGCTTTTTTATCTTCCAGCGCCTCTACGGCCAGTTTTGCCATTTTTCTGGATTCTTCACTCATCGAAATATTACTCCTCACTCTTCTTATTTTCATTATAGTTCTTATAATATTGATAGGTCTCTTCCGTCATGGGATCCATCTCGCCATCCCCGGATCGCAGATAATCCAGAGTGTCCTCTAGGATCTTTTTTACTGCTACATCCAGGTCTATAAAAGCCATCTGTCGGATTATCTTAAGATTCGGTGCCTGTTTTCTACCCGGTTCAATATAATCCGCCGTAAAAATGATCTTTTCCAGCAGAGTCATATTCGGATGTCCTGTGGTATGGTATAAAATAGCGCTCAGGATTTCCGGATCTTCCACCTTGTATTCTTTCTTCGCCAGATAGCTTCCCACCTTGGCGTGCAAAAGATAGGGATTGCGCCGTTCCACGTCCGTCACCGGAATGTGGTGTTTCTCGCAGGCTGACAACAGTTTATCATTTCCCATACATTTTGCACAATCATGAAGCAGTCCTGCCACCTGTGCCCGTTCCACGTCCTCACCATAACGCATGGCCAGCGCCGCCGCAGTATATTCCACGCCCTGTGTATGAACAAAACGTTTTGGTTCCTGTACTTTTTCCATTTCTCTGGTCAGTTTTTTCAAAACATCACTCATCCTGGTAAAGCCCCTTTTCTTCCATATATACTCTCACCGCATCCGGCACAAGATATCGTACGGATAGCCCCTTGCGCCTTCTTTCACGTATTTCGGAAGATGAGATCTCGATGCGTCGGAAAGGAAGCAGTCTGATCTGTGCACCGAATTTCTTTTCCAGCGCATCGATTTTTTCCTGCATATCTGCAATATCAGCATCTCCCCGTACAGCGGCAAGAACTGTACATGCGGCAAACAGACGGTTCACACATTTCCAGTATTCTATGGTATACAGACAGTCCGCTCCACAGATAAAAAAGAACCGATCCTCCGGATATTCCTTTTGCAGCTGTTCCATGGTCTCGTAGCTGTAGGAATTTCCCGGGCGGCGGATCTCCATGTCCAGACAGCGGAATCTGTCGTTGTCCGCAATGGCCAGATTGACCATCCGGTACCGGTCCTCCGCCGATAACACAGTGATCCCTTCTTTTCTTTTCAGATAGGAACATCCTGTGGGGATCAGCCAGACCTGATCCAGTCCCACCATCTCCAGCACATGCTCTGCCAACAGCAAATGTCCTGTATGAATCGGATTAAAGGTGCCACCCATAATGCCTATTCTGCTCATGCTTCCTCATCCCTTTGCACGCAGTTATCATTCTTGATTGGTTCTCGTCGGCTATGCTCTGACCTTATCTGGGCAGTTCGATCTTCGGCTTGTCCTTGTCGGGCTTGTACAATACAATCTTCTTGCCGATCACCTGTACGACCTGGGAATGGGTACGCTCCGCCACCATCTCCGCAATAGCTCTGGGGTCGTCAAAACAGTTCTTCAGAACACCGATCTTGATCAGTTCATTATTATTAAAGGATTCACCAATAGCTGCGGTGAGTTCCGGAGTCAGGCTGGATTTACCCACCTGAAAAATGGGATTCAGATTGCTGGCCAGACTCATTAAATAAGCTCTCTGTTTGCTTGTCATAATCTATCTTTTCCTTTCACAAACTTACTTATAGTAATCAAAGGACAGACCGTACATGCGTACCGTATCGCCCTCCTGGATACCCAGTGCTTCCAGTTCCTCTAAAATACCGGTATCCTTCAGGAAATTCTGGAAGAAGGTAAATCCCTTCTCACTGTCCAGATTGGTGTATCCCAGCATCTTCTCGATCTTGGGTCCTTCTACTACGTACTCGTCCTCTTCTTCATCATAGGTTACGGTGTAAGCATCATCCACAGATCCTGTCATACTCTCCGGGAAGTACTCCTGCGCAAAGACAGTGGTCTCTTCTCCGATGTTAGCAAGCATATCGTTCACTTCGTATAACAGTTCCTTTACGCCCTGACCGGTTACTGCAGACATAGGGAACACCTTGATGCCCTTCGGTTCAAACTCTGCCCGGATTGCAGCTACCGGATCGGATCCATCCTCCGTATAGATAGCGTCAATCTTATTCGCCGCGATCACCTGAGGTCTGGCTGCAATCTCCGGATTATAGGCTTCCAGTTCTTTATTGATGGCATAGATATCCTGAATGGGATCTCTTCCCTCCGTACCGGCTGCATCCACGATATGGATGATCACCTTGGTACGTTCGATGTGGCGCAGGAATTCGTGTCCCAGACCGATTCCCTCGGAAGCTCCCTCGATCAGTCCCGGAATATCCGCAATGACAAAACCACCGGTTCCTTCCAGATCCACTACACCCAGATTCGGATTCAGGGTCGTGAAATGATAGTTGGCAATCTTGGGTCTGGCATTGGTCACTCTGGACAGGAACGTGGATTTACCAACATTGGGAAATCCTACCAGTCCGACATCAGCGATCACCTTCAGTTCCAGCAGAAGTTCCAGTTCCTGTGCAGCCTGTCCCGGCTGTGCATACTTGGGTGCCTGCATGGTACTGGTAGCATAATGCTGGTTGCCGTTACCGCCCTTGCCGCCTTTTAAGAGAACAACCCGTTTGTTGTCCCCCGACATATCCGTAATTACCTGCCCGCTCTGTGCTTCTTTGATCACGGTTCCCGCAGGGACTTTGATAATGATATCTTCTCCGTCCTTGCCGCGGCAGTTTTTCTTGCCGCCCTCTTCCCCGTCTCCGGCCTTGTACTTACGGATGTGCCGGAAATCGATCAGGGTATTCAGTCCCTCATCTACAACAAAGATCACGTCACCGCCGTGACCACCATCGCCACCGTCAGGGCCGCCACTGGGAACATATTTTTCGCGGCGAAAGGACACATGACCATCTCCGCCTTTACCGCTTCTTACGTAAATTTTAGCTCTGTCAGCAAACATTTTGTTCTCCTTTCCGACATAAAACTCTTTACGGACTAAAAGGGCTTCAAACAATCAGTATGTTTGAAGCCCTGGTTAAATCAACTTATTTCTCTACAGGATATACAGAAGCCTGCTTCTTGTCTCTGCCCTTTCTCTCAAAACGGAGAACGCCATCAACTAAAGCAAACAGAGTATCATCTCCACCGATACCAACATTGACACCGGGATGGATCTTAGTACCGCGCTGTCTGTAAAGAATATTTCCAGCTTTTACAAACTGGCCATCAGCTCTCTTCGCACCTAATCTCTTGGATTCGGAATCTCTACCGTTCTTGGTAGAACCAACTCCCTTTTTATGTGCAAAAAATTGAAGGTTAAAGTTAAACATGGTCTACACCTCCTCGATTTTTACTTGCAAATACTGTTCCCCGTACTGTCTGCTGAGCTTCTGCAGTGAAAACACCATAAAGTCCATCAGAAATACGGTCTTGTCCTGCGGAATGGAATTCTCGAAATCACATTTGATAAATCCCGTCTCCTCATTCTGCGTCAGCTGCATTTTTTCGCCGATCATCTCGTCCAACGCCATGATCGTACTCTGTACGGTCACGGAAATCGCTGCACAGAGGATATCCGGTTCCTTACCGAACAATCTCTTCTTCGCATATTCCGCATGCCCCATGCAGTAGAATCCACGATAGATCCCTTCATGGTTCTTACGAATGATAATAGTTGTCATAACGATTACGCGTTAATCTTTTCGATCTTAACCTGAGTGTATGCTTGTCTATGACCATTCTTCTTGTGGTAACCGGTTTTTCTCTTGTACTTGTATACAATAACCTTCTTACCTCTACCCTGCTCCATAACGGTTGCGGTAACAGTTGCGTTAGCAACGTCAGCACCAACCTTGAGGGTATTGTCACTTACTGCGATCACCTGGTCAAAAGTAACAGTATTACCAGCTTCTGCATCGATCTTCTCAACTTTGATCACATCACCTTCAGAAACTTTGTACTGCTTTCCACCTGTTGCAATAATTGCGTACATAATAAGGCACCTCCTATTATTTACTCGCTAACTTTGGTGGTAAAGGATTCTAAAATCCGACACACTTATACCTAGTTATGCGGCATACCGTAGTATAATAACATGAGGCGCCCTAATCGTCAAGATATAATTTTATTTTTTTGAAAAATATTTCAGATATCTACTTTTCCAGAATATCTGCATTATTTTTCTTCTCGAAGTCTTCCACATACTGAATGATCAGCTTTACGGTTCCTTCGATGCCGAGGATGCTGCTGTTGATGCATAGATCGTAACTATCAGCTCTGCCCCACTTCTTGGAAGAATAATAGTTGTAGTAACTCTGACGCTGCTTATCCTTCTTCGTGATCATTTCCTTTGCCTTGGCTTCCGTCAGATCATATCTGGCCATGATACGTTTGGTCTTCACATCGTCATCGCCGAAGATGAACAGATTGATGCAGTTCTTGTAATCTGCCAGAGCATAATCTGCACAACGGCCTACAATAACACAAGGGCCTTCATCGGCGATCTTCTTGATCGTATCGAACTGTGCAAGAAATACTTTGTGGCTGATAGGCATATCTACAAAAGAGGATGCATTGTAGCCAAAAGAATAAGTATCCATCACCAGATTATACAGGAAAGAATTGGTAGGTCTCTCATCATGGTTCTGGATCATTTCCTCACAGAAACCACTTTCCTGTGCCGCTCTGATAAGAAGTTCCTTATCATAGCATTTGATTCCGAAATACTCTGCAACCTTTTCCCCGATTTCACGGCCTGCAGAACCAAACTGACGTCCAATGGTAATAATCGTATTCATACACACACCCACTTTCTGCTGTACTTGATAACTAGCATTTTTTGTATTTTCATTATACGTGATATTTAACAAAAAATCAACCAATTATCAGTTTTTTTAGTCGTTTATTACTAATTTTCATATGATGCATGCATTTTTTCTGCTATTTTCATGCCTTCATCCGTCTGTGCCAGGCCTCCTAACGCCGTTTCCCTCAGGGAAGCATCCATTTTATCCCCGACTTCTTTCATGGCATCCATAACCTGATCCGGTGGAATCCGGCTTACGATCCCCGCCATTGCCATATCCGCACAGGCCATGGCATTCACAGTACCGATCACATTTCGTTTCACGCATGGAACCTCCACCAGTCCCGCTACCGGATCGCATACCAGTCCCAGCAGATTCTTCATGGCCATGGCAGCCGCTGTAGCAATCTGTTCGCAGTTGCCTCCCTGCAGATATGTCAGAGCTCCGGCCGCCATGGAACTGGCGGACCCGATCTCCGCCTGGCATCCTCCCGCAGCCCCGCTGATAGAAGAACGGGTGGCTATGATCTGTCCAATCCCCGCCGCTACATACATGGCTTTCAGAATTTTGTCGGTATCCCTGCACCGTTTTTGAAAATAGGGAACCAGCACCGCAGGCAATACCCCACAGGCTCCAGCGGTAGGTGCTGCCACGATCCGTTTCATACAGGCATTGGATTCTCCCATCTGTAACGCTCCTGCAATACATTCGTCTACATATTCCCCGCATAGTGACTCCTTACCGGTATTGTGTGTGTATTCCTCCATCCGTTGGCCATCACCGCCGACAAGTCCGCTGGAGGACTTAATATCTCCTTCATAAGTAGCCGCTGCCAGCAGCATGGCATCCCAGGTAGTCCGCATATGCTCCATACTGTCCTGCTTTGACACATTCCGCTCTGCCATATCATCTTCCAGAATCACCTGCCAGAATTCTTTTCCTTCCGTATGACATTTCTGTAATATCTGTTCAAATGACTGATAGGACATAGTTACTCCTCCACATTGATATAGGTCACCTTAATGATGCCGTCCAGCTGTTCCAGCCAGGCCACCGATTCCTCCGGCACTTCCTGATCTGTCTCTATGACCATAACGGCGTAGCCGCCACGCTTGTCCCTGTAGAGTTGCAGAGTTGCAATATTCACCTGCTTTTCAGCCAGCATGGAGGTCACCTGTGCCACATGTCCCGGCTGATCCACATTGTGTACAATCAAAGTCGGCTTTTCCGCAGAGAAATTTACTTCGATTCCATCCAGTTTTGCAATCAGGATCCGGCCGCCGCCAATGGAAGCCGCCTGCACTTCTATTTTCCGCCCATGTTCTCCGGTCAGCCGCAGAACCGCCGTATTGGGATGGGCATCTTTCAGGGTAATGGTGGAAAAAGAGAATTCCATTCCGTCCTTTTTCGCCAGGAAAAAGCTGTCCGGAATCCGGATATCATCCGGTCGCATTCCCAAAAGGCCTGCGATCAGCGCCTTATCCGTGCCATGTCCGATGCCCGTAGTAGCAAAGGAACCATGCAGAAGGATTTCCGCCTTCACCACATGGTCCTGAAGTAATTTTCCTGAAATATAACCGATCCGGACCGCTCCCGCAGTATGAGAACTGCTGGGGCCGACCATTACGGGTCCTAAAATATCAAACAGATTCATAGTCGCCTCATTTCTGTACGAAACATAAGCTATAAGTTTTATTTCTCCAACACTGTCAGAAGATGTTCAAAATATTCCGGCAGCGGAGCATCGATCTCCAGATATTCTCCGGTAGTGGGATGAATAAATCCCAGTGTCTTGGCATGAAGTGTCTGCCCCTGTAATTTGAAAGGACTTTTCCGGTTGGAGTAGACTTCATCCCCCAGAAGCGGATGCCCGATGCTTGCCATATGCACACGGATCTGGTGCGTCCTTCCGGTCTCCAACACACACTCTATATAAGTATATCCCTGAAATCTCTGTAATACCCGGTAATGGGTCACGGCACGTTTTCCGTTCTGGTGGTTCACCGCCATTTTTTTACGGTCATTCGGATGCCTGCCGATGGGCTGGTCGATGGTGCCTTCCTCCTGATTCAGCTCTCCGAAACAGATGGCACGGTATCTTCTGTTGATGGAATGTTCCTTCAACTGTTCTGCAATGCACCGGTGTGCTTTGTCATTTTTGCAGGCAATGACAGATCCAGTGGTATCCTTGTCGATACGATGTACAATACCGGGGCGCAGTACTCCGTTGATCCCGGACAAATCCCTGCCACAGTGATACATCAGTGCATTAACCAGAGTGCCGCTGTAATGTCCCGCCGCCGGATGCACCACCATCCCCTTCGGCTTATTCACCACGATCAGATCCGCATCCTCATACAGGATATCCAGAGGGATGTTCTCCGGTTCAATATCCGGTTCCACAGATTCCGGCACGGAGAAGACTACTTCATCATCACATTTGACACGACAACTTCCCTTTACCGGCGTACCGTTTACCAGCACATTTCCGTCTTTGATCAGCTTTTGGATAAAAGAACGGGACAGATTCTCCACAAGCAGACTCATACATTTGTCAATCCGTTCGTCTTCCATCTCATCTGTTATCTGAAATCGGAGTTCTTCCATTATTTCATCTCCCGATAACGATTCTGCTTAAAGTTGAGGAATTCCAGATCCTTTTCCTTGTATACGAACAAAAACAGAATAAACAGGCCAATGGTAGCCACTACCACATAAATATCCGCCACATTAAAGATCGGATAATTGATCAGTACGAAGGAGATAAAATCCACTACATAATCCAGTCGGAATCTGTCGATCATGTTGCCGATGCCTCCGGCAATGATCACTGCCAGCAATACATGCACGATTCGGAATTTCTTCTGTTCCGGAAGCTTGAAAAGGAAAAACAACAGCACCGCAAGAAATACGATTCCCACAAACAGAATAAATATCTTCTGGTTCTGCAGCATACCGAATGCGGATCCTCTGTTCTCCAGATATTGCAATTCCAGAACTCCGTCAATGATCACATAGGCCGGCTGGTTCTTCAAATGTACCACCGCCAGATGCTTGGTAAACTGATCCAGTACCAGAAGTACGGCTGCAATCAGGGCATCTATGATCAGCATAACAACTCGACTACTTTTCTTTTCCTTATTCATGAGCATCCTCTTCACTAAAATTGATTTCTTCGATGGCAGCCAGAATTTCCTCATCCGTAACGGTTCTGTCGATAACTGCCTTTCCGATCTTCTTTAACAGAATAAATTTGATCGTACCGGCTTCCATCTTCTTATCGGATTTTGTAAGTTTCAAGATCTCCTGCGGATTGATATCGTCCACGGAGATTGGCAGATAAAACGGTACAAACATATCACGGATCTCATAAAATTCTTCCATGCTCAGCATTTCTTTTTTCCAGGAAATATATGCTGCAGCTACCGTACCCAGTGCCACACACTCTCCATGATACAATTCAAAATTCTTGTATTTCTCGATAGCATGTCCGATCGTGTGTCCAAGATTTAAGAGAGCACGGTCTCCCTGCTCGGTAGGATCCTTTTCCACCACCATTTTCTTGATGGAGCAGGTACGGATCACCATTTCTTCCAGGGTATTCAGATCCCGCTCGCAGATCTCATACATGTTCTCGATCAGCCACTCATAGAAGGGCGCATCCTTGATCAGTGCGGATTTCATTACTTCCGCAAATCCGGAATAAAACTGTCTCTCTTCCAGCGTTTTTAATACGGACAGGTTCATATATACCAGTCTGGGCATCTTAAATGCGCCTACCATGTTCTTATAGCTGTCAAAATCCACACCTGTCTTACCGCCAATAGAGCTGTCTGCCTGTGCCAGCAATGTAGTTGGAATCTGTACAAAATCAATGCCTCTTAAATAAGTAGCCGCCACAAATCCGGTCAGATCACCGCAGACGCCGCCGCCCAGTGCCAGCAGCATATCTTTTCTGTCAAAACCCTCTTCAATCAGGAAACGGTACACGTCCCTCACGGTATCCAGATTCTTGTGTTCTTCTCCTGCGGGGAACACATATTTCACAGCCTTACGGCATTTTCCCTCCAGAAACTTAAGAATCTGTGCCGCATACAGTCCGTCTACGGTGGAATCCGTCACAATACATAATCTCTTGTCTGCTGCGCCAAGCTCTGCCAGTTCTTCCCACAGGCCGTCAAAAGACTGCTGGAATACAATATCGTAGCAAGGCTTTTTGTTATAAAGCACCGGTAATCTCTGTGCCATGTTGTTCACCCTTCAGTTCCTTATAAACTGTTCTTTCTTGTATAATTTATATCTGTTTTTAAAAAACTTCCTGCAGTTGCCCACAGGAAGTTATCTTCATATGACATTTTAATGGCATTTGACATTTTATGACATTCCATTGTTGATCGGCATTTCAAAAGATCCGGCGCCGCCGAAAATATCCTGAAAATCACCGGAGATATCTACGCTGGCCGGCGTAATAATGAAAATATAATGGGATATTTTCTGTAAATTACCCGATATTGCGAAACAGGATCCGGAAGTAAAGTCAATGATACGTTGGGCGATATCCACGTCCAGGCCTTCCAGATTAAGTACCACTGTCCGGTTGGCCAACAGTGTCTCTGTGATCTCTCTTGCATCCTCTACGGAAGTAGGCTTGATCACACAGACCTCCATGCCGGTTCCAGGCATTTTCTTGGTCACGGTGCGGTGGATCGGTGTTACCTTAGGCTGTGAGGAACGCTTACTCTTCTCTTCCGGTTCGTCATCCTCCTGTGCCTGCTGTCTGCTCTTGGCCGGGCTGAATTTCTTTACCGGTTCTACTTCTTCCTCATCATCCAGATAATCGTCATCATAGAAACCTTCATCCTCTTCATCGTTCAGTTTCATATAATTCAGGAACTTATCCATTACACCCATTGTTGTGTGTCTCCTTTATTATTCAATCTCTTTCTAGATCGTCTTACTATAATCCCTTTCTCCGAAAATACCGGTTCCGACTCTGACGATCGTGGCTCCTTCCTGCGTGGCCACCATATAATCGCCGGTCATTCCCATGGAAAGAATATTCATAGAAATATTATCAATGTTTTTATTTCCGATGTCAACAGCTAATTGCCGAAGTTTCTGAAAATAGCCCCTGTTTTCTTCCGGATCCTCCACAAAAGGGGCGATCGTCATCAATCCTCTGATATGTATTCCCGGAAGCGTTGCAATCTCACGGATCAGTGTTGCAGTTTCTTCTACCGTAGTTCCGAACTTGCTTTCCTCCTGTGCCACATTTACCTCGATCAGGATATTGACTTCCACCTGCTTCTTCACGGCTTCTCTGCTGATCTCTTCCGCCAGCCGGAGGCTGTCCACGCTGTGGATCAGGTAAACCTTATCTACAATATATTTTACCTTATTGCGCTGCAGATGGCCGATCATATGCCATCTGACATCCGAAGGCATCTGAGGGATCTTGTCCACCAGTTCCTGAACCTTGTTCTCCCCGAAATCTCTGGCTCCCGCACGGTAGACATCCATCAGCATATCCACCGGTTTGGTCTTGCTGACTGCAAGCAGCGTCACTTCCTGCTCCGATCTGCCCGCCTGCTCACAGGCTTTTGTGACGTTCTCTTTTACCGTTTTGTAATTTTGTGCCAGTTCCATGCTCTGTATGGTCTCTTCCATAGTATCCGCCATCCTTTCTAGCTTTCCGGTGTCTGACTTTCCTGTGTTGCTTCCTGTGTGGTCTCCTGCGTCGGTTCCTCTCTGGTCTCCGCTGGAAGTGGCTCTGTGCTCTCCGGTATATTGTCGCTTACTCCCGGTTCTACACTGTCTGTAGGAATATCCGTCCTGCCGGTATCTGTTTTCTTGATATTGGTGATGATCTGATCATCCGATACCGAAGAACCGTCCAGTACAATATAGTCATATACATTCAGGCCATAGGTCGTATTGGCTTTTACGATGGAATACTCGTCATTCTGATACAGAATATTGATCTGCTTGAAGTCAGCATATCCCTTATTCACATTATACACACCGATCAGTGTTGCACGCTTGCTTACCGTATAGGTCTCCTGGCTGTCTGTCTTGTACAGGACATCTCCGGCCTTCAGCACCGAAGTATCCATGTAGTACACGCCTTCATTTTCATCGTAGCTGTACGCACCGGTCTCCACAAATTCACTGGAAATGTCCCCGTTATCCCGGTAGCACTGTCTGATCACACCCTGGGTTCCCGTATTTTCATTGGTCGTGACAAAATCTTCATCGATCAGGAAAAATTCCTTCTCCACAATGGAAGAATTTGGAATCTTCAGTCCGGTCTCATCATTCAATATCAGCTCGATATCCAGAAATCTGTCGGATACAAACGTAACCATGGAATTTGTAAAGGTAAGTGACAGAAATGTATTGCCATCACTGCCGGTAAACAGCTTTGCCTGCCCCCAGGACTCATACTGATTCTTCAGAAAACGTACTTTGACATAATCCTCCTGTTGGATCTCTGCGCCTCGCTCTGCATCGATGGGAATGACCACCGACCAGTTTTCCTCCGTGGAAAGCTTGTACACCGGATCTCCCACAGCCATCAGTTCATTACCGAGCATCTGTTTCTTCTCGTAATTTTTGTTATCAAATACTTCCTGGGTAACACCTTCCACAGTCAGATTCTCATAACCGTCCGTCCAGTAAGCCACGATACCGGTGGTGGGCGCATAACAGAAATTTACAATATTTGCAGCCGAACCGTTATTTCCGTTTTCAATGCTTTGCAGCATATTTACATTGGCCAGTTTCAGCACCGTGTTCTTCAAAGAATATTTAAAATCATAGGTACTCTCGTAATTTTTGTCATCATACCCATGCATAAAATTCACGATTTCATTACGGAATTCCGAAAGTTCCTGGTCACTCAGGGTATTTTCTCCAAGGCTGGCATCCTCCAGTTCTTCCGTCAGCCGGCCCGTCTCGTCCACGATGTAAACAGTGTCTCCCTTGGCCACCCGTTCGCCTTCTCTTGCATAAAAATTCACATATCCGGCAGTATCCGTACTTACAACTTCCTCTGTGCGGATTGACACTCCACGGTAAATATTATTGGTAGCCAGTGATCCTTCCGTTACTTCATAACGCACGATGTGGTCTGTCTGAAAATACAGTATCACACAAATGATTACATAAATAAAAATAGCTCCGAAGATGAGCATACCGATATTGAGGTTCAAAGGTTTTCTGTATTTTTTTATTTTTCTCGGTTGTTCTGCCATTGGAAAACCTCCTTTCCTCTCCCTTACGTTTGAGAAGCCCCGGTTGGCATCCGAGGCTTCTCATACGTGAAAATTATAATTCGTTCTTCTTACAAAGATACAATGATCTTATCCTTCACAGACTCCGGTAATTCGGATTCGTCCCTGGATACACTGAGGATAAAATCCACCTGGAAGAAATCACTCATTCTCTCCAGTTTTTCAACAACTGCGGAAATGTCTTTGTCTTCCAGTGCTGCGATTTTCAGAAAGCTGTCAAAATACATCTGCTCCAGATCATGATCCTGAGAAATGATACCGCATACGAATCCCAGAAATTCGCTTTCATTCTCGATCATATAACGGGAAACGTCGATCAGACGCACCTTGTTGTTCAGTTCATACATATGTTTCGTACTTTTGTCCAGATATACGATACTTCCCGCAATATCCTTTACCTCGCTGTTGACTTTGTCCAACAGCTGTTTTGTCTTGCCCTTGCCCTTTTTGCCTACAATCAACTGAACCATTGGTGTAACCCTCCTGTCGTAAAATTTATAGGAACTTCACGCAACCTATTTACTTTATTATAGTTTATAACCCCTCAAAAAACAACAGTTATTTATTGATTTGCTCCAGGAGTTGTACCATTTCCGGGTACAGCACATCACTGGCTGAGGAATTCAGGATTACCGATATATAAGGAGCTCCGCTTGTGTCTCTGGATAAAAGGATCAGACAATGTCCCGCCGCGTTGGTCGTACCTGTCTTGCCGCCGATGACTGTAATGTTCTCCGGTGCCTGAAAATCTCCCCGTAAAAAACGGTTTGTGTTGTTCACCGTAAGTTCCTTGGCTTTTCCGTCCTTGTCATAATATGCGGTTTGGTAGCTTGTCATGTGAATGATCTCATTAAAGGAATCATATTTGATTGCTTCATTAAAGATCAGATACAGGTCATAGGCTGAAGTATAATGATTGTCATCCGACAGACCATGAGGATTGGCAAAACTGGTATTTGTAGCCCCCAGTCTCTGTGCTTCCTCATTCATCATCTCCACAAAATGATCTACACTGCCGCCGATATTCTCCGCAATCAGCATTGCTGCGTCGTTGGCGGAATACATCAGCAGAATATGTAATGCCTGATCCAATGTCATGGTATCTCCGGCTTTTAATCCGCACAGCTGTGCACCGGATTCCGTGATCTTTACGCTATCCGTAGCTGTCAGCACAGTATCCGGTGACGCATTCTGTAATGCCACCAGTGCCGTCATTACCTTGGTCAGGCTGGCCGGATACAATCTTTCATGTGCATTTTTGGAATATAATACCTTTTTATTGTTTACGTCGAACAGTACAGCGGCCGAGGCCTGTGACATGTCTACGCTGCCATCCCCCGTCTGGTCCTCCGTCACCACACACAGATCCGCAGCAAAGGGCTCTGCCCTGCCCGCTCCGGTTCCTGCCAGCACATTGAAACTGCTGACACTGGAATTGACATCGTACGGAAATGTATACGCCACATTACCGCATCCGGTAAGCAGACTCATGCAGAGGATCAAGGACATGCAGAAGCAGATCCGACGAACTTTATTTGTACATTTCACGCCACTCTAAATCTCCTCTGTCTAAGGACTTGATCAACAGTTCCGCGCTGGCGAGATTCGTTGCCAACGGAATATTATGCATATCACACAAGCGCATTACATTGCTTACATCCGGCTCATGGGCCTTGGGTGCCAGTGGATCCCGCAAAAAGATCACCAGATCGATCTCGTTGTGTTCGATCTGTGCACCGATCTGCTGTTCTCCTCCCAGATGTCCAGCAAGATATTTGTGTATATTCAGGTTGGTGACCTCTTCGATCAGCCTGCCGGTAGTTCCTGTGGCATATAATTCATTTTTACTTAAAATTCCGCGATATGCAATGCAGAAATTCTGCATCAGTTTCTTTTTGGCATCATGTGCGATCAGTGCAATATTCATATAGTCCATACCCCTTCTCTGTGTAATGTATGATTTCTTTTGTCTAGCTTCTCTTCGCCTGTAATCGTACGTTCAGTACAACACCCATTCCAATATACAGACTCATCAGCGAGGTCAGGCCATAGCTTACAAAAGGCAGCGGAAGTCCTGTATTCGGTAAAATAAACGTAGCCACTCCGATGTTCACAAAGCTCTGGAAAGCGATCAGTCCCCCCATTGACGCCGCTATGATCGTCCCCGCGGTATCTTTCGCCTTTCCCGCGATAGAAACGCACTCCATTGCCATCAGCATCAGCAGTATGATCACTACGATACTTCCCTTAAAACCAAACTCTTCACCGATAACAGCGAATATGAAATCGGTTTCCGCTTCAGACAGGAAATTGCCATTCTTTACCGATGTGATCTCATTGTTTTTATAGCCCTTGCCGTCCAGTTCTCCAGAGCCTATGGCCATTACAGAGTTCAACTGCTGGTAAGCCAGATCCGTGGAATATTCCTCCGGATTGACGAAGGCAAGGATACGATTTTTCTGGTAAGTCTCCAATATGGTACTGTCCGGCTGCATTGCCAGAGATACCAGTATGATCACTGCAGGAATTGCCACCGCCAATGCTCCGAAGATCAGCTTATAACTGATGCCTCCGGCATACAGGATCACGCAGAAAATAAAGATCAGCACAAGGCTGGTAGACAGCGCCGGCTGTTCCTTTACCATGATCCAGGGAACACCCATAAGTACCGCAATCGATGCGATCACAGGGAAAGTATTCAGCTTCTCCTTATATTTCATAATAAACTGTGCAAAGAATAAAATCAATAAAATTTTTGCAAGTTCTGAAGGTTGAAATTGCAGTCCACCGATCTTAAGCCACCTCTGGGCTCCGTTGCCTTCTTCACCCATCAGGATTACCAGTCCGAGCAGTACCAGATTGCCTATGTACATCAGCCAGTAAAGCTTCAGGATCACGGAATAATTAAAAAAAGAAAGGGCGATCATGATAACAAGCCCCGCAACTACACCCGCCATCTGTTTGGTCTGCTGGGCAGGTTCCGCACTGCCGATGGTTATGATGCCGATGATGGACAGTGCAAGTATCAGTATGATCAGTTTAAAGTCATAATCCCGTAATCTATAATTCTTAAACATCCGTTTGACCTTTCTGTTCTTTATGCTCCTTATGGCATTTTCGCAGTCTTCTGTAAATCAATAATGGGAATATTGGCAATCAGGCTGGGGCTCTTATTCCGTCCGCCCTTACTGCCCTTTGCCTGTATCTCGATTTCCATATGATCCGTATCGATCCGCATATATTTCGAAATCACTTTTGTAATATCCGCCTTGATCAGTTCCATCATCTCCGGAGAACAGTTCACCCGGTCCGATATCAGCAGGATTTTCAGACGGTCCTTTGCCACCTGGCAGGAGCTTTTCCTGCGAAAAAAATGTTTCATATTCATCCCGTCCCCTTCCTATGCTTTCCGAAAAATACCGGTTACTTTTGTCCAAAAAGATACTCCTTTTTCGAAATCCAGGAACGGAATTTCTTTTCCCAGCACACGATCCACCACATTGCGGTAAGCCTTACCCGCCGGTGTATCGCTTCCGACTAATGGTTCTCCCTGATTGGTGGCGATGACTACATTCTCATCATCCGGAACGATTCCGATGAGCGGTACCGCCAGAATATCCACCACATCATCCGCAGACATCATATCTCCGCGCTTTACCATATCCATGCGCAGTCTGTTGATGATCAGATCCATCTGTTTGAAGCCGTTGGCCTCCAGCAGTCCGATAATACGATCTGCATCTCTGATGGCCGAGACCTCCGGTGTTGTTACCACCAGTGCCCTGTCGGCCCCGGCAATAGCATTCTGGAAGCCCTGTTCAATTCCCGCCGGGCAGTCCAGAATGATGTAATCAAATTGTTCTCTCAAGTGGTCGATCACCTTCACCATCTGTCCCGGGGTGACTGCCGATTTATCTCTGGTCTGTGCCGACGGCATCAGATACAGTCCCGGATGTCTCTTGTCCCGGATCAGTGCCTGTTTGATTCTGCAGTTCCCTTCGACCACATCTACCAGATTGTAAACGATACGGTTCTCCAGTCCCATGACCACGTCAAGGTTACGCAGACCGATATCCGTATCGATCAGGCAGACTTTGCTGCCCGCTTTTGCAAGACCTGTTCCAACGTTTGCGGATGTAGTGGTCTTACCTACACCGCCTTTTCCTGAAGTGACGACAATGACTTCGGAGCTTTTCTTCTCCGTGGAAACGTTTTGTTCCATTTTGGATTCCTCCTGTTTGATTTTGTCGTCCCCTGGATTCTTTTAAAAAGTACCCAGTAATTCTTTTGTAAGGGGATCAAATACGATCTTCCCGTTCTTCAGGTGTGCAATTTTCGGTTGTACTTTGGGACGAATGCCCCATTTCGACTGTTTCGCATTGGTTTTATATTTGAAATCGCCGATTTTTAATCTTTCCGGCTCCATTTCAAGCGCTACAATATAACAATCTTCTCTGCCAGATCCGCCCGCATAAGCTTCCCCGTACAGTCCTCCCAGAATGATGATGTTGCCTGCGGAGATCACCGCACTGCCCGGGTAGACATCCCCCAGGACCACGATGCTGTTCTCGGTTTCTATGACTTCCCGGTTTTTGAGGGTTCCCTTGTAGAACTGCCCCTCGTCCCCGGTGGAAAGCTTTTTCTCCATATGCTGCAGAGCTTTGATAAAGTTCTTGTTCGTGGTCTCATCATGGCCCACGATACAGGCGATCCTCACATTGCTGTTCTTCCGGATGGTATCCAGGATGCGGATTTCTTCCACTTCGGTCACCTCCCGTCCCTCCATGGATAATGCCATGGTGGACGTACCGAAGAAGTTTTTCGCCTCTGTGAATTTCACCGCCAGTTCCTGCAGGATTTCTTCCAGGGAAGCATCCTCCCTCATCAGAAGAGTGATCCCGCTCTGATAGCTTTTGATCAATACTGCATCTTTCATTTTCTTATACCTGTCTTTTTATTTTCTTAATATCCGAAGTCCCACATTTGGCATTCATCTGTCTGTGTTATCTGACTCCGGATAGTTACATCTCATTGGATACTGCATTGTCGAGAGTATCCGCAGTACCTGTGATCAGATCATCCTCTTCCGCCAGTCCGTAATAATACTTGATAATATCTCTGGTGAACTGGGCTGCATAGTCTGAAGAATATCCGAAAGGTATTCTTGTGGCAATGGCGATCTCCGGATTCTCATACGGCGCATAGCAGATAAAAAGCGCATGGTTCGGCCGGGAAGCTGTCTGCTCTGCCGTACCGGTCTTACCTGCGGCATTTACCGCCAGATCACTAAAGTACTTTTTGTTTTCCACCACCTGACGCATTCCCAGATGGAACGCATCCCAGTATTCCTGCGGCAGGTCAATCTGGTTTCTCACTCCTGCATGGTACTCTTTCAACAGATTGCCCTGGGAGTCTGTTGTCTTATCCAACAGGGTCAGATTATAACAGGTTCCACTGTTGGCAATGGTAGTGACATATCTGGCCAGTCCAACGGTAGTGTAGCTGTTGCTGCCCTGTCCGATGGCAGAACGTACCGGATCCTTGGTGGATACATCCGGTGCATATTCTCCGATCTCCACTCCCGATTTATCTGTCAGTCCATACAGATCCGCATATTTGCTCAGGGTATCCAGACCCGCTTCCTCATTATAGCTTCCGGTTCTGGTAGCCAGCTGGTAGCCCACATTGTAGAAGAAGTAGTTACAGGAATCCTTGATGGCAGATGTCACATTTTCATAGCCATGTCCGGAAATTTTCCAGCATCTGGGGGATGGTGTGATCTCGGTAAAAGTACCGACACAGTTCACGCGGCTCTGAAGATTAATCACATTCTCCAGAAGTCCCGCTGTAGCGGATACAATCTTGAACGTGGAACCGGGTGCTGCCTTATACTGGGTGGCAAAATTCAGCTGTGGGCTGGACTTGTCCGCATTCAGCTGCGCATAATACTCCGCATCCACGGTATTCGCCATTTTGTTATTGTCATATCCCGGATAAGACACCATAGCCAGCACATCTCCCGTATTGACATCCGTAATGACTACAGAGGCATTGCAGGGATCCAGTGCCAGTTGGGCCGGTGTGATCTCCAGATTATTGATCCGGTTCATCATAAACTGATATGCCGACAATTTACCGGAATACAGTGCTTCTTCATCCTCAGCCGGGATGTCCACCACCTGCTGTTCACACAGGAGCATACAGATCTGTTTCCCGGTGATCTTGTCATTTAAAAGCATATACTTGTAGAAACGTTTCTGGAACTCCGTGGTATGGTCGATGGCATTAATGGTGTACTCCAACAGTTTGTCATAAACTTCTGTAGAATCCGAATATTTGTCATTCAGATCCAGCTTGCTGACATCAATCCAGTTCATGGCGATGCAATACTGCAGATACTCCTTTAAGGAGATCACTTCCTCCTTCGCCCAGGCCGTCTGCGTAGCATCGTTATCATCCACCAGTTCCTTCATGATCACGCCTTCCTCCCGAAGGAGGCTTACGATATTACTCTGGTAAACCTGATATTCCTTGGAAAGCTTGCTATAGGGAGTTGCCCCTTCTGTAAGTTCGTAAGTCAGTCTGTCGTAAACACCCTGCTTATACTCCAGATAAGCGGCATAGACTGCCTTTTCCGTCTCTCCGGCATCTTCTGCCTCGAAATGTTTTCTGTCCAGGATATTGTTGTTGATCATGGCAAAATACACGTCATAGATCGGGATCTTAATGGACGAGCTCTTGGCATTCTCCGGCAGATTGAATTCTTTGGCGTTGATGATCTTGCTTGCCACCAGACCGGCCAGCTTCTGTTCGATGATATTATATACTGCCTCCGTAAGATCCTTATCGATGGTCAGGTAGACATCCGCTCCCGGCTGTGCCTCTTTCCGCTCTAAAATAGTGATCACCTTACCGGTATTGTTCACCACCACTTTTTCACTGCCCTTGGTACCCTGCAGAGTAGTCTCCATATATGCCTCAATACCACTCTTACCTACCACATCATTGATGGTATAGGTATCCTCCAGGCCGCCTTCCGTCACCACCTGGTCATTTAACTCTGCCAGTTCATCGGAAGAGATTTTGCCGGTATATCCCAGCACATGGGCGAAATATTTGCTGTCTATGTAGTGGCGCACCGTATCCTCTACGATGGACACACCGTCCAGCTGGTCGGAATTCTCCATGATCACCGCCACTGTCTCCGCACTGACATTGGTAGCCACAGTGGTTCCCACATATTTCCGGAAGGAGGTCAGATTCATGGCATACCGGATGGTTACCATCTGCAGCCACTCCTCTTTGGTATAACCTTTCCCCGGCACGAAGGGGGTCTTGGTGTTCTCGGGATCTTCGTACTGACCGATAGCAAAGCCCTTGGCACGGCTTAAGTACTCTATCAGTTCCTGGGCTGTCATGGCTTTTTCTTCTTCACTAAGCTCGTCTATGGTTCTGTATCCAAGCACATCCGCCTGAAAACGAAGCAGCGCCGTGCCATCCACGGAATAGGCATAATCGCCGTCTTCATCAATAATGATCTTAAAATCCGTGATCACACTGTCACCGTTTTTCTCGATCAGCTTTATCAGCCGATAGACAACGTCATTGACCTTTGCGTTCTTATTCCGGCTGGACTCAAACACATCCTCGATCTTCACAGAATAAGCCAGTTCATTTTCCGCCAGTACATTGCCGTTCCTGTCCAGGATCCGTCCTCTGGTACTGGATATATCCCTGGTCTTCTCGATCTGAAGGATAAAGTCGTTCAGATACTCTTCTCCGTTTACGATCTGCAGGTTGAAACAGCGGTAAAGCAGAACACCGGCAAAAAAAGCAAACAGTATCATAAGTACTGTCAGTCTGCTGGTCACAATATTAATAATGTGATCTCTAATTTCACGAAACAAATTTCTGTGCGCTCCTTTTTTCCTTCTCCTCCAGTTTCTGATTAATCTTCAGGATCAGAGGATACAAAATAATCGTAACAACGATGGTGTAAAGTGCCTCCGGCAGGATCACACTTGTAAAATAATACGGGAAATGAAAACGCCCTCTCAAAAGAAACATCAGAATGTAACAAATCAATCCATAAGAAATGTCGCTGACAATAATAAGCGCCAACGGCAGCTTGATATCCTCCGGATAAAAGATCCGGCTGAATTTCCCGTTAACAAAGCCTATGTACATCATGACCATGGCATAAAATCCCAGGAAACTTCCGAAAAAAATATCACATAAAAGCCCGCAGGAAAATCCGATCAGCAGTCCCTCCTTCTCCCCTCTCATAAATCCGAAGGAAGAAGTCAGAATGATCATCAGATTGGGAATGATTCCGCCCATTGCCAGGCTGTTAAATACACTGCACTGCAAGACAAAAAATAAAAGGATCAGAAGAACCACTACAATCTTGCGCAGGAAGCTGCTGTTATTCTCCATCTGCGCCTCCTCCCGGAACCTGCTGTTTCTTGTCCGTGATCACCAGCACCTCACTCAGATGCTCGAAATCCACCACCGGAGTCAGGTATCCGGATTTCGTCAGATTGTTGGTATCTTTATTGATGGTACTGATATAGCCGATCAGGATATTGGGAAGATATTTATCACTGATATCGGATGTAACTACCTTATCTCCCTCTGCCACTGCATCCTGGCTGTCCACCAGCTTGCTGAAAGGAATCACTCCCTGGGCCATCATCTGCAGATCTCCGGATACGATCAGATTGTCACCCGTGGCAAGTGTCATACCGCTGACATTAGAATTGTCGGAAATAATGGAAGTCACCCGGGACCAGTTCGGTCCTACGGACGTAATGCGTCCCACCAGACCGCCTCCGGCGATCACATTCATATCATCCGCCAGCCCATCATTAGAGCCTTTGTCAATGACAAAAGAAGAATACCAGTTGCCAGAATCTCTGCTGATGATCCGGGCACCGATCTTATTGTAGTCCCCGTATTCTTCATCAAGCTCCAGCAACCCTCTCAGTTCATTCAGTTCATATTTGTCCTGCTGCAGCAGAGTGTTCTCTTCCGTCAGGGAAGCCACCTGCTCCTTCAGGGCACTGTTCTCCGCTAAAAGCGTCCGGATCTGCACCAGTTCATCGGAACGATTTGCCAGCCATTCTCCGGCCTTGGCGATCCCCTGTTCAAAGGGTACGATCACATATCCCACCACTCTGTTGAACGGTCGGTTAAATACATTGGTTCCAAAGGTCACCAGCATCATGATGGTGCAGAGGATAGTTAAAATAAAAAGGAGATATTTACTCGGTAAAGTAAACCTCTCCCCTTTTCTTTTTACGACTGGGCTCATTTACTCATCCCTTCAATTGCATAAGCTACCGTTTTATAGTTATCATCCTTGATGATCTTGGCAAGTCCTGTTGCCACGCTGGTCAGCGGATTCTCAGCCACATTCACATGCAGTCCGGTACCGGTTGCCAGTCTCTCTGCCAGATGACTTACCTGGGATGCTCCTCCGGTCAGATAAATACCGTGACGGTAAATATCCGCTGCCAGTTCAGGGGGTGTTCTCTCCAGTATCACCTTTACATTATCAATAATGGTATTAAAGTGCTCTTCCAGAGACTCGTCCACCATTCTTGTGGGAATCTCACGCTCCACCGGCAGACCGGTGACAATGTCTCTGCCGTATACTACAGCACCCTTTCCTTCTTCTTCCAGTTCCTTCAGGGCAATCTTCACATTCTCAGCCGTCTTGCCACCGATGATCAGAGAGAATTCTCTTCTGACTGCCGCACGGATGGCATCATCAAATTTCATGCCGCCCACCTTGATCAGACGGCTCAGTACGATACCGCCCAGTGACAGGATGGAGATTTCCGTGGTCTCATAGCCGACATTCACCACCAGGACGCCCTGGGAATTTTTTACATCGATATCCAGACCCAGACCGTCTGCCACGGCCTTCTCCACTACCATGATCTTCTTGGCCTTTACGTTAGCTCCTTTGATCAGATCATAGAATGCTCTTTTTTCCACCTCGGTAACATCCGTAGGCACTGCAATGAAGAAATCAGAAGGCTTGGTATTGCCCTTCTGCAGATCACCGATAAAATACTTTACCAGAGTCTCCATATTTTTGATATCCGCGATCACACCATTGGAAAGCGGATAAGAAATATGAATATTGCTGGGAGCTTTCTCATACATTTCAAATGCAGAGTTACCATAAGCAAATAAAGTATTCTTATTCTCGATGGCAATCATATTTTTTTCGATCATGATATTGTCATCATTGCGGTTATAGATCTTTATATTGTTGGTACCAAGGTCGATACCAAATGCATTGTTTGCCACTGTCGTTATCCCTTTCTTATATCAAAAATTTTTGCTCTCTGAAGCTAGTATACCTGTTATCGCCAATAATAATGTGGTCTAACAGCGGAATGTCCATCTGGTTTCCCACCTTTGCCACATTTTCCGTCAGCTCCCTGTCGGATCTGCTGGGAGTGGGATCTCCGCTGGGATGATTGTGCACGAGGATAAGACTGACTGCCTTGTCCTTTAACGCCTCCAAAAATATCTCTCTGGGAGAGATCAGTGCCATATTGACGCTGCCGTCCGACAATTTCTTCTCACGGATCAGCTGTCCTTTGGCATCCAGACAGAGCAGATACACACATTCGGTATCCCTGTGTCTGAGTTTTTCCATAAAATATTCCGCCACATGATCCGCTCTGGTGAAGCAGATCCCCTCTCTGGCTTTGGCCCGGCTCATCCTGTTGGACAGTTCGGCGATGCATTTTAGTTTCACCGCTTTCACCATGCCGATGCCCCGGATCTCCATCAGTTCTTCCACACTCACATCATGCAGACCCAGCAGTCCTTCTCTCGGATAGGTGGCCAGTGCCAGTACCTTCTCAGCCAGCGCCACCGCAGAATCCTCCTTCGTCCCGGTTCGCAGAATCACCGCAAGCAATTCCGCCTCCGTAAGATTCTCCGGTCCGAACTGCAGAAATCTCTCATAGGGAAGTCCCCGGTCTGTATTTACCTGTACATTCTTCTCGGGCATAAGTCTCCTTCTGCCTGCTCCGACGTATGCTGCCTAACGGATAAAACGGTATACCACAAACGCTATGATCACACCGATCACACTGGCGATCGTGATGTTAAACTCCAGCCCGAAAGTCAGAATAATGAAACCGAGATTCAGTTCCACTGGACTGCTGAGGCCGAAATTCTGTCCGTAATTCAGAAAAGTACCGTCGAAATAAGTCCCTATAAATCTGCCGATCACAAATCCGATCAGTACCAGGACGATCAAAACCCAATTAATTCTCTTCAAGGTAGTTCCTCTTCTTTCTTCTGTGTACTCTCCATGGCTGAACAGTCTCCCCGTGAGCCTGTCTTCCATACGTCTTTTTATACTATCACAAAAAGCTTCTTCTGTACACAAATTTAGTAGATTTTATTTTGCGCTTTTTCTACAGGATTCGTATTTTTCAATGTAGTTCTACATGCTTTCCGGATCTGTTCTTCCGTCACAAGACCTTTTTGTACCAGTACCTGCAGGGATTTCAGAATACCGAATTTGGCATGCTGCCAGGTCAGTCCGCCCTGGAAATACACTGCATACGGAGGCTTGATGGGGCCGTCCGCAGACAGCTCAATGGAGGAACCGGAAACAAATGCTCCCGCTGCCATAATGACCTGTGCATCATATCCCGGCATATCCCAGGGTTCCGGTGTCACATGACTGTCTACCGGTGCCGCCGCCTGAATTCCCTGGCAGAAGCCGATAACCCCCTCAGGCTGACCGAAGGTCACTGCCTGAATGATATCGTGTCGGCTCTCACTGCCGTTCGGTACTACCGCAAAACCTAATTTTTCATAGACATTGGCTGCAAAGATCGCACCCTTCAGTGCTCCCGCCGTCACCGTGGGAGCCAGGAAAAATCCCTGATAAAAATCTTTCAAAATGCCAAGGGAAGCGCCGACTTCCTTGCCCAGCCCCGGAGAGGTCAGACGGTATGCCGCATTTTCCACACATTCTTTCTTTCCAGCAATATATCCGCCGATAGGAGCAAGTCCGCCTCCGGGGTTCTTGATGAGAGATCCTACGATCATATCCGCACCCACGTCGGAAGGTTCTATGGTCTCCACGAATTCTCCGTAGCAGTTATCCACCATGCAGATCACGTCCGGCTTAATACCTTTAATGAAGGCGATCAGTTCGCCGATCCGCTGTACGGACAGGGTGGGTCTGGTCTGGTAGCCCTTGGATCGCTGAATCGTTACCAGATGAGTTTTCTCATTGATATTCTCACGGATTTTATCGTAATCAAAGCTTCCGTCCGGCAGCAGATCCACCTGGCGATAAGTCACACCGTATTCTGCCAGCGATCCCTTCGACGGGCGGATACCGATGACTTCTTCCAGCGTATCATAGGGTTTGCCTACCGGGGACAACAGTTCGTCTCCAGGTCTTAAATTACTCATCAGAGCCAATGCCAGTGCATGCGTGCCGCAGGTGATCTGAGGGCGCACCAGTGCATCCTCCGTATGGAAAGTCGCTGCATAGACAGCCTCCAGGGTATCTCTTCCAAGATCGTTGTAGCCGTAACCGGTAGTGCCCAACAGGCAGGCCTCACTGACCTGATGCTGCTGCATGGCATTTACCACCTTTAACTGATTGTATTCCGCGTTACTATCCACTTCATCAAAGCGGTCTCTTAAACTTTTCTCAATGGTGCAGCCGTAATCATATACGGTCTTGCTGATTCCCATAGACAGGTAGATCTCTTCATTACTGCTTCTCATAAATCTCTTTTTCTCCTAATTCTCTGATCATGTATTCCAATATTTTCTCTTCGTTATAATCAAACCGACCCTTGTCGATCCAGGTGACTTCACTCTCTCTGCGAAACCATGTCAGCTGTCTCTTGGCAAAATGCCTGGTATCCCGTTTCAAGGTATAGACCGCATCTTCCAGGCTGCATTCTCCATCCAGATATTCCAGAATCTCCTTGTAGCCCAGTCCCTGCATGGACGTCATGCCCTTACGGCATCCCATATCCTTCAGTTGTCTTACCTCATCCACCAGACCCTGTGACATCATTTCATCGATTCTGTCCTCGATCCGTGCATACAGCTTTTCCCGGTCGTCCGTCAGCACAAAATAGCTGAAATTATAGGGACTTGTCCGTTCTTTTTCCCTCTCGTTGTGTACAGAGATCGGTTCTCCTGTCAGTTCATAATATTCTAAAGCACGGATGGTTCTCTTGATATTATTGGCATGAATATTCTCCGCCGATACGGGATCGACCTTCTTCAGCATCTCATGCAGACTCTCCGGTCCCTGTTCTTCTGCCAGAAGTTCCAGTTTTTTTCGATATTCGGTGTTCTCTTCGTTTTCCGTAAAATCAATGCCCCGAAGCACCGCCTGAATGTAAAATCCGGTGCCTCCCACCAGAATAGGGATATGGCTCCTGTCATATATCTGCTCCATACATTCCAGACAATGTTTCTGGAACACTACTACATTGAATTCTTCCCAGGGCTCCAGAATATCGATCAGATGATGGGGCACCCCCTCCATCTCCTCCGGACGGATCTTGGCAGAACCGATATCCATATGTTTATATACCTGCATGGAATCTGCCGACAGGATTTCTCCGTTTATGGCTTTTGCCAGCGCGATGGACAGTTTTGTCTTTCCCACAGCTGTCGGCCCGGTCAGGACCACCAGTGGTTTCTTTTTATTCTGTATTACCGACATTATTTTTTCCTTACTCTTTTTATCCTGCTATCCGTTGTTCTGGGTACAGTTTGCTGCATCGATGGCGATGACCAGCATCAGACCCTCCAGTTCATCCTGTGGATCGGAGAAATTAATAGTATACGTATCTCCCCAGTGAAACAGTTCTTTAGAGATATGGATGATACTGCTGCATCCATTGTATACATCATAATCCCATCCCAGAAAATCTCCCTCCACGCGCCAGCCGTTATAGTCGATCTCATATCTGGGCTTGAAAAAAGAAAACTGTTTGCGGATTTCACCACGGACCCGGCCACCGATCTCGATTTCAAAGGCCGGAAGAAAGGTAAGCAGCCGCTGTCTGATCACTCCCAGTTCATGGTTATTTCTGTCGTATACATGCAGCTGGTGTCCCAGGGAGAAAAACTCCGCTTTTACAAAATATTTTGGATTTTCATTTTCATCATAGACATCATAGGAATCTGTCCAGGAAAACACTCTCTGTTTGATCAGTAAACGCATTATACTATCCTCTTAAATTTCTTCTCCAGATCTGTCTCCGTCATGGTAATAATAGTGGGTCTGCCGTGGGGACAGTTGTAGGGATTATCCAGGGTCAGAAGTTCGTCGATCAATTTCTCCGCCTCCTGAAAGCTCAGACGGTTATTGCCTTTGACCGCCGCCTTGCAGGACATGGATGCAATCTTTTCCTCAATGACCTGAAAACTTCCGCGATTGCCGGTCTCCTGGGACAGTTCATCCAGCACTGCCAGGAACAGTTCCCTCTCACTGCATCCGTAGAGATCCACTGGCACACTACGGAGGGCATATTCGTTGCCTCCGAAAGCATCAATCTCAAATCCCAGCTGTGCAAAAGCATCCTCATAGGTGTGCAGAATGCTTTCCTCCTGCCCTGTCAGGCTGACAATAATCGCCGGCATCAGACGTTGGGACACCACACTCTTTTCATAAAACTGTTTCATCAGGCGTTCATATTTTACCTTTTCATGAGCCGCATGCTGGTCAATGATGAACAATTTGTCTTCAAACTGGATCAGCCAGTAAGTATCAAAGACCTGACCGATAATCCGGTAACGGCTGCGATTCTGCATGGACAACAGTTTTTCCTCGAACAGATTCAACTGCTGGGTATTTTTGATCTCCGGTTCCGGGGCGGCAGCTGCATCCTGCGACGATGCCGTGGGCTGTCCGGAAGCAGTTGTTGTGGCCACCTGTTCCTGTACCGGGTTCTTCCTGTCTTCCGGCGGCACTGCCTCCACGAAGAAATCATCTTCCTGCGGTACGGCTGTGGTGCTGACTGCTTTGGAAACTTCTGGTGTATTACCGTACAGGACGGCCTGCGTTTTTTTCACCGTCACAGTTCCTGCAACACCCACTGTGGAGTTCTCTATTAGCTCCGGCTTGCGGATACTGGTCTGTACCCCGGCATGATTTTCCTGCCAGACAGGTTTCTGTATAAATTCTCTCCGGTCCCTGGAAGCCGCTTCATATTTTGCTGCCTCCATGACACGATAGCTTTCTTCTCTCTTTTTTTCAAATACTTCCGGTGTGTGTTCTTTCCAGGAAGCTCTTCTCTCTTCCTGTTCTTTCTTCTGGATTGCCTTTTCATCCTCCAGAGAAGCATCCGGGATCATCTCCCGGTTCCGCAAAGTGATGGCGATCTTCTCACTGAGCATTCTGGCAAATGCCATGCCGTCAGAGAACCGCACATCCATTTTGGAAGGATGTACGTTCACATCCACCGTCTCCGTATCCATGGTGATATGCAGTACGCACAGTGGAAACTTATGCTGCATCAGATACTGCTTGTAGCCTTCCTCGATAGCCTTGGCGATCACACCGCTGCGGATAAAACGACCGTTGATAAAATAGATCTCGAAGTTACGGTTGGAACGCACCAGTACCGGTTTGCCCAGATATCCTTCGACTTTGATGCCGTTCTCTTCGATCTGGACAGGCACCAGCTCTGCGGCAATCTCCCTGCCGTAGATCCGGTAAATTACCTCCCGCAGGTCACCGTTTCCGGAGGTATGGAATCTGGTCTGGTTTCCCAGTACGAATTTAAACGAAATATCCGGTCTCGACAATGCCAGATGTTCCATCAGATCCGTGATATAACTGCCCTCTGTGGCAGGCTGTTTTAAGAACTTCCGGCGTACCGGCGTATTAAAAAACAGGTTCCGCATGAGGAACGTTGTGCCGTCCGGTGCACCGATTTCATCAATGGATTGCTCCCGCGCCCCTTCCAGTACCATGCGGGTACCCGTGAGATTTTCCTTTCGCTTGGTAATGATCTCCACCCGGGAAACTGCCGCGATACTGGATAAAGCCTCACCACGGAATCCCAGACTCGCAATATGGTTCAGATCATCCGCATCCTCTATTTTACTGGTGGCATGGCGCAGGAACGCGGTAGGAAGCTGATCTCTCTCGATACCGCAGCCGTTATCCGTCACGCGGATGAATTCAATGCCGCCTTCCTTTGCCTCCACCGTGATTGCTGTAGATCCGGCATCAATGGCATTCTCCACCAGTTCCTTTACCACACTGGCTGGTCTCTCCACCACCTCACCGGCAGCGATCCTGTCGATCGTCCGGGAGTCCAGTACATGTATTCCCATAAATCTCCTCCCTTATGCTTTCTAGCCGTTCCAGCGGTTCTTTAACTTATTCTGCAGGCGGTACAAAGTATTCAGTGCATCCAGCGGTGTCAGAGTCGTTACTTCGATCTCCATCAGTTCCTTCAGCACATCCTCGTCCGTCACCGTATCAAACAGAGACATCTGCGCCAGATCCACTTCATCGTATTTTGGCTGTTTTTTTGCTTTCCCATCGCCCTTATTATCAATGGCGATACTCTGCACCTTTTCGGTGATATCATTGTCGGACAGCTGTTCCACGATCTCTTTTGCACGGTCAATGACCATATCCGGCACACCGGCCAGTTTGGCCACCTGGATACCGTAGCTCTTGTCTGCACCGCCCTTTACGATCTTACGCAGGAATACAATATCGTCTCCGCATTCCTTGACTGCGATGCAGTAGTTGTTGACATTGTTCATTTTGCCTTCCAGCTCGGTCAGCTCATGATAATGGGTGGCAAACAGTGTCTTCGCTCCCAAAAGCTTTCGATTACTGATATGTTCGATCACTGCCCAGGCAATGCTCAGGCCATCAAAGGTGGACGTGCCTCTTCCGATCTCATCCAGGATCAGGAGACTTTTGGATGTGGCATTCCGTAAAATATTCGCCACCTCATTCATCTCCACCATGAACGTGGACTGCCCGCTGGCCAGGTCATCCGACGCACCCACACGGGTAAAGATTCTGTCTACAATGCCGATGTTGGCACTTCTGGCAGGCACGAAACAACCGATCTGTGCCATCAGCACGATCAGTGCCGTCTGACGCATATATGTGGATTTTCCCGCCATATTCGGACCGGTGATGATGCTGATACAATGACTTCCATTATCCAGATAGGTGTCGTTGGCAATGAACATGTCATTAGTGATCATCTGTTCCACCACAGGATGTCTGCCATCCTTGATATCAATGACACCTTTTTCATTTAACTTCGGGCGTACATAGTGATTGCGCTCAGACACCAGGGACAGGGATACATAAACATCCAGCTTTGCAAGCGCCTTGGCAGTATTCTGGATACGTACCAGTTCCTGTGCGATGGTATCCCGGATTCTGCAGAAAATATCATACTCCAGTGTTTGAAGCTTGTCCTCCGCATTTAAGATCGTATCTTCCAGTTCTTTTAATCTCGGTGTGGTATACCGCTCCGCATTGGCAAGGGTCTGTTTGCGGATATAATCCTCCGGCACCAGATCCTTGTAGGAATTGGTCACCTCAAAGAAGTAGCCGAACACATTATTTTTTTTGATTTTGAGATTCTTGATTCCGGTACGTTCTCTGTCTTCTTCCTCCAGCTGGACCAGCCATTGTTTGCCGTCATGTTTGGCTGCACGCAGATGATCTATAGTCTCATCGAACTGATCCTTGATCATTCCGCCTTCACGAATAGATATGGGCGGTTCCTCAACGATCGCCTCGTCAATCAGCTGATAAATGTCCTCCAGTCCATCGATTTCTTCCCGGATGGCTGCCAGCTCCTCTTTCTGGAAGCCCGCCAACACCGTCTTGATAGGCGGCAGCATCTGCAGAGAGTTACGAAAAGCGATCAGATCTCTGGGGTTTGCCGTCTTATAAGTCACTTTGCTGAGCAGTCGTTCCAGATCGTAAACCGGATTCAGGTACTCTCTGATCTCGTCCCGGGAGATGGAATCCTGATTCAGTTCCTGGATTGCATCCAGACGTTTCTCCATTTCTTCCTTATCAATCAGAGGCTGCTCAATATAGTTTCGCAGCAATCTGCCGCCCATGGCCGTCTTCGTCTTGTCCAGTACCCACAACAGAGACCCTCTCTTCTGCTTTTCCCGCAGTGTCTCTGTCAGTTCCAGATTTCTTCTGGTGGAACTGTCCAACAGCATGTATTTGCTGGTAAGATAGGGAGAAATATGAGTAAAATGTTCCAGATCCGTCTTCTGGGTATCATATAAATATTGCAGTAATGCTCCTGCTGCCAGAATTCCTGTAGGAAATTCCTCAACACCGAGGCCGATCAGAGTATTCACCTTAAAATGTCTCATAAGGATCCGCCGGCAGCCGTCATCATCGAACATGTGAGACTCCAGTGAGCTGACCGACATATGTAACCGGGACTTCAAGTCCTCCACATCATATCCGCTGACCAGAAAGGCCTCATTGCAGATGATCTCCGAGGGCTCATATTTCATCAGTTCGTCCTTCAGTTTCCGCAGGTCTTCTACCTCTGTCACATAATAATCTCCGGTAGTGACATCCGCTGCGGAAATGCCGATTCCATCCGAGGTATAGGCAATGCACATCAGGTAATTGTTCTTGCTGGCTTCCAACGACTGGACATCCAGGTTGGTCCCCGGGGTCACCACACGGATAACCTCTCTCTTCACCAGTCCCTTTGCCAGCTTTGGGTCCTCCACCTGTTCGCAGATGGCTACTTTATAGCCCCTGCTGACCAGTCTGGCCAGATATGTCTCCACCGCATGATAGGGAATACCACACATAGGAGCACGTTCCTCCAGTCCACAGCTTTTTCCGGTCAGTGCAATTTCCAGCTCTTTGGATGCTACTATAGCATCGTCAAAGAACATTTCATAAAAGTCTCCCAGGCGATAAAAAAGGATGCAGTCCTTATACTGCTCCTTGGTCTCCATATATTTTTGCATCATTGGTGTCAATTCAGCCATGATTTTCTCCTGTTCTGTAAAAGAATACACGACAAAGCGGACACGCAAAAGCTTGCGTATCCGCATCTATCTTAGCACAAAATATTGAGGTTGTAAATTAAAGAACCCGTCCACAAATGATAGTTTTTGCCCCTTATCCCAACCGTGCGGCGCGCTCCAGTGCATCATCAATATGTGCACACACATTCTCTCTGCCGACCTTGTCCAGAAAACCGCTCTTCTCCATGACGTGCATGGGCTGTTCCCCTACATGGGACAGAATGATCTGGATATTTTTCTTCTTGCAGTCTGTATATAGCTGTTCCAGATTATGCATAGCTGTGGCATCGATAGCGCTCACGCTACGCATACGCAGTACCAGACAATTCATCTTCTCATCCAGCGTGATCTTGAGGATCTTGTCCGCTGCGCCGAAGAACAGAGGGCCGCTGACCTCATAAACCATAGTGTTGTGCGGTACGACTCTTAAAGACAGGCTGTCCGCATCATCCTCATCGTCCACATATTTCCAGCCTTCCACTTCCGTTACATCGCTCATACGTTTCATGAACAGAATGGCTGCCAGCAGGATACCTACCTCAATGGCTACCACCAGATCAAACACAACGGTCAGTACAAACGTGGTCACCAGAACGATGATATCGCTCTTGGGTGCAGTCTTGCAGAGTCCTACGAACTTCCGCCAGTCACACATATTGTATGCCACCATGAACAGGATCGCTGCGATGGTAGGCATGGGGATCAGTGCCGCATACGGCATCAGCACCACCAGTATTAACAGCAGTGTCACAGAATGTACCATACCTGCAATAGGGGTACGTCCGCCGTTTTTCACGTTGGCTGCGGTTCTGGCAATGGCTCCGGTAGCCGGAATTCCTCCGAACAATGCGGAAGTAATGTTGCCGGCACCCTGGGCGATCAATTCCATGTTGGAGCGGTGTCTACTATTCACCATGCTGTCTGCCACCACACAGGAAAGCAGAGACTCGATAGCCGCCAGAATAGCGATGGTGAAAGCATCCGGCAGGACATTCTGTACGGTCTTCAGGCTGAAGGACGGCAGAGAAATTGTCGGGAGCTTATTGGAGATCTCATACAGATCTCCGATGGTGTTTACATTCATATTAAGCAGTGCTACCATGGCACTTCCCACCAGTACTGCAATCAGTGAAGGGGGAATCTTCTTGCAGAAGCCCGGCAGATACTGCCATACGATCAGGATCAGCAGACTGATCACACCCACCAGAAGGGCCTGCAGATTGGTGGTGGATATAAACTGAAATACCGCTTTTAATTTGTCCATGGTCTCGATCAGCGGCTCTTCACTGACAATGGTCAGTCCCATGAAGTCCTTGATCTGTCCGATCAGAATTGTCACGGCAATACCTGAGGTAAAGCCCGTGGTAATGGTATAAGGGATGAACTTGATCAGATTACCCAATCGGAATAATCCCATCAGAATCAAGATCACACCGGCTAACAGTGTCGCAATGATCAGTCCGTCCATACCGTTCTTCGCCACAATACCGGCTACGATAGTGGCAAATGCCGCTGTAGGCCCGGCAATCTGCACACGGCTGCCGCCTAAGAATGAGATTACAAAACCTGCCGTAATAGCAGTATAAATACCCTTCTCCGGAGTCACACCGGACGCCAGTGCCAGTGCAATGGATAAGGGCAGTGCAATGATAGCCACGATGATACCCGCGATCACATCTTTCACAAACTGTTCTTTCGTGTAGCTTTTCATCACGGAGAAAAGCTTGGGTTTTAGTTTTTCCATAACAATCTCCTTAATAATACAAAACTCGTGTGAAATTATAAAATTTTTATAAAGTCACACGAGCCTTATCATATCTCTATTTCGTTTTCTTGGCAAGATTTTTTTGGCCAAATTATTCTACAATACGATTTTTTCCATTATTTTTTGCGGTGTATAGCTTACGATCTGCAGAAGTAAACAACAGATCCATCTGTTTATCTGCCTCATAACGTTCCATTCCACCGCTGATCGTAATATCCGTTTGTTTGGTTGCCTGAGAGTATTTCCTTAACCCCTCCTGAATATTTTGAAACGCCTGCAGCACCTGCTCACGGTTGTCTTCTTCGAATACCAGCATAAATTCCTCGCCGCCGAATCGGGAGGCAATTCCCTTTCCCAGCATTTCCTCCAGCATCAGTCTGCCGGCTTCCCTTAGCACATCATCACCATATCCATGTCCATAGGTATCATTTACTACTTTAAAATCGTCCACATCCATCAGTATGATCCAAAAATTCCTGCCTGGTATCCGCATCCACCCATCCACCTGTTTTACCAGATAACGTCGATTATACAGTCTGGTCAGTGGATCATGATTTGCTGCAAATTCCAGATTTTCACTGAGCGTCAGCAATTGTTTCCGTTGTTCTTCATACCTTTTGAGCAGTACAAATATCATGGTAAATACGGAAAGTGCTACGATGATAAAAGATCCCAGAGTTGTTCCTATTATACCGATTTCATCCATATTGCTCCATCTGGAAGGACGTTCAAAACTGATCATCATGATTACAAGATATTCCAGCAGGGTGAACGCATAAGAAGCAATCACCATGCTTCTGGGGAAAAATACTGCCAGTCCCACAATTCCAAGAATCAGATATACAATGGCTGTGTTCCCATAGCAATAATACAGATAAGGGAACTCAAACCAGGAAAGTATTAAAATGATCACAACCGCAGGTAATTGCACCTTTTGGGTAATCCATCCGGCACATCCGATGATCAGGATCATCAACAGGCATACTCCGCAGAGTATGGTGGGTAGTTCCGTCCCATGAATACAGAAATTGCAAATCGTCCCAATCAGGTTTGCGCTTACGGCCGTGTTCACAAGAATCTGATACATATTCCAGGACATATCCTTCTCTATATCACAATTTCCCCAAAGTTCTTTTTCCTTCTCTTGTTTCATTTTATTTTCCTTTTACACCTGATGACCTGTGTAATAAAATCCATGGCATTCATCCAGCGATACATTCACTATCTTCCCCACAAGTGATGCATCCCCCTGAAAATGTACCAATGTATTGTTGGACATTCTTCCGGTGACCATGGAGCGGTCGTTTTCGTTGATCTCTTCCACCAGCACATCTGCAATCTGTCCCTGATATCTGCTAACCTGTTCTCTGGCAGTCTCCTGCACGGTCTTAAGTACCCGGTCAAACTGTTCCTTCACCTGCTCCTCTGGCACCTGTTCCATGGCTGCCGCCGGAGTACCGGTACGTTTGGAATAAATAAAGGTAAACGCATTGTCATATTTCACACGGCGGATCACATCAATGGTCTCATCCACGTCTTCTTTCGTCTCTCCCGGAAAGCCTACGATAATATCCGTGGTAATAGCCATATCCGGGATCTCCCTGCGGATCTTCTCCGCCAACTCCAGATACTGTTCCTTGGTATAACGACGGTTCATGGCTTTTAAAATCTTCGTGGAACCGGACTGTAAGGGCAGATGCAGATGTCTGCAGATCTTTTTCGAATGCTTCATCACCTCAATGAGTTCCTCCGACAGATCCTTGGGATGGGAAGTCATGAATCGGATCCGCTCCAGGCCTTCGATCTTCTCCACTTCCTGCAGAAGCTGCGCAAAGGTAATGGGGTCCTCCAGATTCTTGCCGTAGGAATTCACATTCTGTCCGAGCAGCATGATCTCCACCACACCGTCCGCCACCAGGCCTTCAATCTCCCGAATGATATCCTTCGGATTACGGCTGCGTTCCCTGCCGCGGACATAGGGGACAATACAATAGCTGCAGAAATTATTGCAGCCGAACATAATATTGATACCTGATTTGAAAGAATACTTTCTCTCCACCGGCAGATCTTCCACGATCTTGTCCGTATCCTTCCAGATATCAATGACCATTCCCTCATTTTCAAACAGGGAGCATAACAGCTCTGCAAATTTGAAAATATTATGCGTTCCGAAGATCAAATCAACAAAACGATAACTGGTCTTGATCTTTTCGATCACGGAAGGTTCCTGCATCATGCAGCCGCACAGGGCGATCTTCATATGGGGATTTTTCTTCTTGTAACCGTTCAGTACCCCCAGTCTTCCGTAAACGCGCTGATTTGCATTGTCTCTGACCGTACAGGTATTGTAGATCACGAAATCCGCATTTTCGTCCTCAATGATCTCATAGCCCACTTTCTCCAGAATTCCCACCAGTTTCTCGGAATCCCTGGCGTTCATCTGACACCCGAAAGTCGTCACGCAGCAGGTCGGCTTTCTGCCCAGCTTTTCTCCAAGCTTTGCCACATGACCGGAGGCTTTCTCCATAAAATAATACTGTCTCTCCGTTTCGTTCATTTGTGTTACATTCGTCATATAAAAAAATGTTGCCTTTCCAAATCAGTTTTTGTTCTCATCTTATCGATTCGCATATTTTGCTGCAATGGCGATCAGCAGTTCCGTAGTCTTCTCCATGGACTGTACGCAGGCGTACTCGTATCTGCCGTGGTAATTCTCTCCACCTGTGCACAGGTTCGGACAGGGCAGCCCCATAAAGGACAGTCTGGCTCCATCTGTACCGCCGCGGATCGGAGATACTTTGGGCTCGATTCCCAGTTCTTCCATGGCAGCTTTCGCATTATTGATCAGATGCATGTGCTGCTCCATAATCTCCCGCATGTTATAATATGAATCCTTCATGTCGACTACGACCGTACCTTCTCCGTATTTCCAGTTCAGGAAATCGGCGCAGGACATAAACAGCTCTTTTTTTTGTTCGAACAGCTGTCTGTTATGATCCCGGATAATGTAATCCGCCGTCACTTCCTCCACGTTGCCCTGTATGGCGTCCAGGTGGAAAAAACCTTCATATCCTTCCGTATACATCGGGTTCTGCTCAGTGGGCAGTTCACTCTGGAACTCCTGTGCGATCAGAATAGCATTTTTCATTTTCCCCTTGGCGGAACCAGGATGTACACTCCTGCCATAGACATGGAGTTTTGCTCCGGCTGCATTAAAGTTTTCATATTCCAATTCCCCCAGCGCTCCGCCGTCCACGGTGTAGGCATAATCCGCACCGAACAGCTTCACATCAAAATGATCGGCTCCAGCACCCACTTCCTCATCCGGGGTAAAGCCGATCCGGATCTTACCATGCTTTTTCTCCGGATGCATTAATAAAGTCTCCGCCATGGTCATGATCTCAGCCACACCGGCCTTGTCGTCCGCGCCAAGCAAAGTCGTTCCGTCCGTCACGATCAGATCTTGTCCCATATAATGTAACAGTTCCGGAAAATCCTCCACCTTCATGACAATATTCTCTGCTGCATTCAACACAATATCTTTTCCATCGTAATTCTCTACGATCCGGGGATTTACGTTGGTATCCGTCACCGCCGGAGAGGTATCCATATGGGAAATGAAGCCAAGTACCGGAGCTTTCTCGCAGCCTGCGGATGCCGGAATTGTGGCATAGACATAACAGTGCTCCTTGTCATAAGTGATCTCTGCGGCCCCCATGGCCTCCAGTTCGCTCACCAGCTGTCTGGCCAGATCATGTTGTTTCATGGTACTGGGGATGGTGGTGCTTTCTTCACTGGACTGGGTATCGATCTTTACATATCGTAAAAAATTTTCAATGGTCTTGTCCATAATCTCACTCCTTAACTTATACACCATCTCGCTTAAAAGCTCGATGATGTACATTCGCCAAATACAGATCCTTGTGCAAGCACGAACCTGTACCTGGCTCATCGTATACACAAATACAACTGTCCTCTCTTACGCTCTTATAAACGCGGACAGCTGTATCTTATTTATCATATCATGGTGTTGGCAACCCTTCAATCATTAATTTCAAATTTTATATTTCTCGGAAATTATATTTCTTGGAAATTATATTTCCGTATTTCCCGACAGATCCCTCTTGACAGCGTCAGTACCGCCAGCAGATTCGGTACTGCCATCAGTCCGTTACAGATATCCGAAAAATCCCACACTGCTTCCAGCGAGCAGACCGCTCCCAAAAAAGTGACCAGTCCATAGCCCAGGCGATACCACTGGGTTCGGTCACAGCCGCCCGTCAGATACTCAAAAGCTTTCTCCCCCTGATATTCCCAGGCGATAATCGTGGCAAATGCAAACAGTACAATGGAGATTGTGAGCATCCATTCCCCTGTTCTGCCGAAAGTATCTGAAAAAACAGCGATCATGAGGGCTGTACCGTTCAGGACTTCTCCCCGGGGGTCCCTCTGCCCCAGCATTCCACTGGCCGCAATGGCAAGCCCCGTCAGAGAGCAGATCACAATGGTATCAATAAAGACACCCGTCATGCTGATATATCCCTGATGCACCGCATCTGACGTATCTGCGGCAGCAGCACTGATTCCCGCCGCCCCCAGTCCCGCTTCATTTGAGAAAACACCTCTGGAGACCCCATAGCGCATCGCCATTCTTCCGGAATTGGCGATTCCGTTTTCCACTGCAAGCATCATCCCTGCCGCCCCTCCTGTCATAGCCTCCGGGCAGAAAGCTCCCCACAGGATCTGCACCACACCGGCGGGAAGATTCTTAAAATGGGTAAAGATCACCATTCCCGTTCCAAACAGATAAAACACTGCCATACAGGGCACCAGATATTCCGTCACCTTCGCAATGGTTCCTATCCCTCCCAGAATCACCAGAATCGTAAGCAGACTTAACACAATTCCCGTGACTGTCTGTTTTACCTGAAACGTCACCGAAAGTGCCTCCGCAATAGAATTTCCCTGTGTCATATTTCCCATGCCGAAGGAAGCCAGCACTGCAAATGCTGCAAACAGCATGGCGAGGATCCTGCCTGCCGTTTTCTGTGGGAATGCATTTTGCAGTACATACATCGGACCGCCTGCCGGTTCCCCCTTTTGGTTTTTGACACGATACCTGACACACAGTGTGCTTTCTACCAGTTTGGTCGACAGCCCGATGATCCCGGACAGTAACATCCAGAACAGAGCGCCCGGCCCTCCCAGTACCATGGCAGTGGCTACCCCTACAATATTTCCCGTTCCAATGGTGGCCGCCAGTTCCGTGGTCAGGGAAGAAAACGAAGATACTCCCCTGCCCTCTGTTCCCTTCCGGCTTTCTGGCAAAAACACACGCCTGAGTGCAGCAGGCAGATTCTTCAAGGGAAGAAATCGTAAGCTAAGCATCAGATAACAGCCGGTTCCCAGCAACAAAAAAATAAGCCAGGGTCCCCATATGATCCGGTCTGCCTGCTGTAAAAGTTTTTTTATTCCTGTGATCATAAACAGTCGTATCTCCCCGACTTATTTTCTAAAATATATTCTTTATTTTTCTATTTTATACCGTTGCTATCACTGTCCGGCTGCTTTTCCGGATTCCTGTATTTTCCGGAATGTATTTACTGGATATCCGGCAGAAAACCCGGTATCTTTTCTGCGATCTCACGGATCCCGAACAGATATCCGATGCCTTTCTCCAGTTGTCCTTCGGAAGCATTGAGCAGTGTTGCGGTCAGATGCAGCTTATGCTCTCCATATGCAAGATCACACGAATACTCACCGTTGTCGTTTTCCATGGTCATCCGGTCCTCCGCTTCTATTTCAGCTTCTTTATCCCACATGATCTGTGCATTGGTATCATAAGGTGCCTCTCCTTCGATTTCAATATAGGTCCCGGAATCATAATCATGCAGATAAGACTGCATATAATCGGTGATAAAATAATAAGGGGCATCCGCACCAATATCATCCCAGGTGACAGGTTCTGTCTCATCTTCCAATACAACCTTCATGGCATAGAGTGTTCCGGTCTCGGAATCCACGACACACTCTATACTGACTCCCGTAACCTCCTCTTCCTTCATGCGCATACAGATGTCATAGGCCATGATCGCGAATCCATCCGACAGCTTTTCATCATACAAAATATATCGTTTGATGGAAATATGATCTGTATCCATATTTTTGAAAAAATAATCCTCCGGGATCACACCCATATCCTGAAAAGTGTAATTCCATTCCGTATTTAAAATATATTCATCGATCAGACTATATATTTCACCATCCGTTGCAGCTTCATAATCCTGTTCAGAGATATAGTACTGTTTTCCCAAAGCGATACCGTCTGCCAGATTTTGAAGTCTGCGCACGGTGTCTGTCTCATACTCTTCCTTCCAGACGGTATAATCCGTTCCTGTATTCGATATACTGACTGACCCAGTCAGCCTGCTTTTATCCTGCAATCGTAACAGCCCTTCCGGTCCTGCGAATGCAAATACGATCAGCACGAGCAGTCCGCCCATACATAGTAGGAAATTGCGCCGGTTCTTATTCTCCTGTTTTTTCATATTCCGCCTTTTGCTCCCCTGTTGCTTTTATTTTTTACAGCATGTTTTTCCCCGGGAAAATATAACCGCATTACCGTGCCTTCTCCAAGCTTGCTGTCAATCTTCAGTTCCCCCTGATGCAGGGTAATGATCTTCTGACAGAGAGCCATTCCGATACCGGCTCCGCCCTCCTTGCGGGATCTGGACTTATCCACCATATAAAAAGCCTCCGTGATCCTCGCGATCTCTTCCTGAGGGATCCCCCTGCCGTTGTCTACCACCTTGATCTCATATCCCTGTGTGCGCTTACTTCCCTTCATCAGAATAAATCCGCCTTCTTCCACAGCCTTTACGGCATTATCCAGCAGATTATATAACAGTGACAGAAGCAGATCCCTGTCCCCCCAGATCACTCCTCTTTCCAGATCGATCTTCCCCCGGATCCTTTTACGTCCAAAGGGGATCCGCATCGTATCCCGAATATTTTCCTCCAGTTCTTTCGTCTGAAGCTTCTTGAATTCTAATTCCTGTCTATCCATTCCCACCAGCTCCAGCAATTTGTGAGAGAGGCTTTCCAGACGTTTTCCCTGACTGAAAATATAATAAGTGGCTTCGCCCCGCTCCTGTTCTGTCAGTTCATAGGAGTTCAGCATATCCGCATATCCGATGATAGAAGTCAGCGGTGTTTTGAGTTCATGGGCAAATGCCGCCGTAAAATCTTCCTTCTGTTTTGCTTCCAGCTCTTTTTCCTCCATCTGACGTACCAGTCTGTCCGTCATCCGGTTAAAGCTTCTGGACAGTTCTCCGATCTCATCTGTGCCCTGATAGACAGCTCTCTTCTCAAAATCCCCTCCTGCAATCCTTCCCGCAGTGCGGTTTAACTGCTCTATGGGGCGGGTCAGATATCTGGACAGCAAAAAAGCTGCCAGACCACCGATCACCAACAGACCTGCCAGCGCAATACCATATTGCCGCATCATACTACTCCGTTCTTCATAAATGCCGCTCAGATCCTTCAGGATCCCTAGATATACCGTATCTGCCGAATCCGTCGCCTGATCTGTGATGATGCTGAGCAGATAATAACACGTTCCTACCTTGCGGACTCCGTAGACCTGATCTGCACCGGGATCCATAGTCCGGAGCATTTCCTCCGCAAGCCTCCTGATCTCATCCTGTGGCAGTTTCAGGCTGCCTGCCAGAGTGATCGTGCCATCTGTTTCAAGGATCATACATTCCGTACCGTTCTGATCCGTCATCCGTTCTGTTGCGGAATTTCCTGCCTGTATCCCAGCAAATTCCGCTCCGTATTTTTCCATGTTCTGATACACCATATCATATATGGTCTGAAACAAAAGATTTTCCCGTTTTCCCTGTTCTGTCTCCCGTTCCAGCATCCGGTCAAAATAGGAAGACAGCATGAAAGTTCCAAAGAGCAGAAAAATCACTGTAAGAAGCGCAATCACTGAAAAAAACAATTTATGAGCGAACTTCATTCAACCGATACCCCACTTTATATACTGCCACGATCATCTCTTCCCAGTGCAGTTTTTTCTTCAGCCGCTGTACATGCAGGTCCACCGTGCGGCTCTGTCCCATATATTCACCGCCCCATACGGTCTCGTATATAGTCTCCCGGTACAAAGCCCTGTTTTTATTTCTTGCAAACAATAACAGAAGATCAAATTCCTTCGGTGTCAGATAGATTTCTTCTCCATCCAGTGTCACTCTGTGGGATGCCGTATCTATAGTTACATTGTTGACCTGTATCATCGTCTCCGTCTTATGATATCTGCGCAGCACTGCCTCTACTCTGGCCAGAAGCTCCACGATCTCGAAAGGCTTCGGCAGATAATCATCTGCGCCCATGCGAAGCCCTTTTACTTTATGTTCCGTAGAACCCAAGGCTGTCAGAAAGATCACCGGAAGCTCACAGGCTTTCGCATAATCCATCAGTTCATAACCATTGATTCCCGGCAGCATGATATCCAAAAGTGCCAGATCGAATTTCTCCCGCTCCATAAGATCCGCTGCGGTCTGTCCGTCCGGTGCCCAGGTGCACTGGTACCCGGCTCTCGTCAGATTGATCCGGATCAGATTGGCAATGGGCTCCTCATCTTCTGCAATTAATATTCTAAGCATTTCCCTGTCCCTCGACCACGCTTCCCAAGCTCACGAATTCGTGCTATCGCACTCTGCATCCTGCTTCGCAGGATATTCGTTCGCTAATAGTGCAAGAAAAACAAATGTCTGCTTCGCAGCCGCTTGTTTTTCTTTTACACATATTTATATTATAGCATATCTCATCTTTGTATCCAATTTGTATCATCTATTTATTTGGCACTATTTTTTCGTCCGATCATACCATATATTAAATGAATTATTGGAAAGGATTGCTATGAAAGACTATTCTTTTGAAGAACATTTTGAAAAATATCCACTGGCCATGGCCTATGTTCCCTGGCAGCATTTCACCAAAATGTATGAGAATCTGGAAAAAGGCTACCAGGCGGGTACCATTTTTCCGGAGCTTGACAAACCTTTTACCGGAAGGAGATGCGTAAAATGAACAGTGAAGAAAGAATGCTGCACGACATCGGCATTGCCGACTTCGTTCTGACGGATCTGATGCTGTATCTGGACACTCACCCCACAGACCGGAATGCCATGGAGTATTTCAACCATTATACCAGGATCAAGACACAGATGGAGCGGGAATTCTCCAGAGAATATTACCCCCTGCGGAAAGATCTGGCAGAAAGTAACAAGGAGTGGCGTTGGGGCAACGCTCCCTTACCCTGGGAAGGAGGATGTAACTGATGTGGAGTTATGAGAAAAGATTACAGTTCCCTGTAAATATCAAGGAACCCAATGCCAAACTGGCCCAGGTCATCATCTCCCAGTACGGTGGCCCCGACGGGGAAATGGGTGCCAGCATGCGTTATCTGTCCCAGCGTTATTCCATGCCCTTTAAGGAAGTGGCAGGACTGTTGACGGATATCGGAACTGAAGAGCTTGGACATTTGGAAATGGTTGCCACCATCGTTCACCAGCTGACCCGTGACCTCTCCATGGAAGAGATCGAGAAAAGCGGATTTGCCAATTATTATGTGGATCACACCATTGGTGTCTGGCCTCAGGCAGCAGGCGGTGTGCCCTTCAATGCCTGTGAATTTCAGGTAAAAGGAGACATCATCACAGATCTGCACGAAAGTATGGCTGCGGAACAGAAAGCCCGCTCCACCTACGACAACATTCTGCGCCTGATCAAGGATCCGGATGTCTGTGAACCCATCAAGTTCCTCAGAGCCCGGGAGATCGTCCACTACCAGCGCTTCGGTGAAGCCTTGCGCATTGCCCAGGATCACCTGAACTCCAGGAACTTCTATGCGTTTAACCCCGGTTTTGACCGCTGCGATTCCTGCGAGACCTGATAACTGTTTACCATGCACGCTTCCAGAATCCAATTTTGTATCAAAACAATTTAGAAAAGGCTGCCGGTTCCGAATCCTATAATTTCCGTTTCGAAACTGGCAGCCTTTTTTCAATTTTCAGAATTATCTCTTTTCGCCAGGTATTATCTCTCTTCACCCATGAAGAACAATGCCAGTGTTCCGGGGCCGGAATGAGAACCGATGGTGGGGCCCACATAGTTGATGAGGAAGCTGTCCATGCCAAAGCGCGCCTTTACCAAGTCTCTCACCAGTTCCGCCGCAGGCAGATCATCACCGTGGCTGATGAAAACAATATCGTTCTGGTCACGGTAGGATCCCATCTTCTCCTCCATGTAATCCACCAGTGCATGCAGAGATTTCTTACGTCCTCTTACCTTACCGATGACAATCAGATGTCCATCGTTATCTACATGAAGCTTGGGTTTGATACCGGCCAGTGTTCCTACAAATGCCGTAGCCTTGCTGACACGTCCGCCGCGGTAGAGGTGATACAGATCATCCACGGTAAATACATGTACCAGATGCAGACGATTATTCTTCACCCACTCTGCCACTTCTTCCATGGATTTGCCCTGATCTCTCAAAGTCACTGCCTTGTGGACCAGCAGTCCCTCTCCCAGAGAAGCGCACAGACTGTCGATCACGATGATCTTGCAATCGGGCTGTTCCTCCATGATCTCATCCGCCGCGATCCGCATGCTGTTGTAAGTACCGCTCAGTCCGGAGGAAAAAGCGATACAGAGGATCTCTTTATTTTCTTTCAGATATTCCGTAAAATGAGCCTTTGCCTCCTCAGGGTTGACCTGGGATGTAGTCGGCATCTTGCCCTGTCTCATCAATGCATAGAATTCTTTTTCGGGAAGTTCCTGTCCTTGTCCATAAGTCACACCATCCATGATATAGCTAAGGTTCATGCATCCAAGATCATGTTCCTTCAGATACTCTACCGGCAGATCAGCAGTACTGTCTGTAACGATTTTAAACATTGGTTACCCTCCTGATGCTATCAATTTTTCCTAAGCATACATCAAAAGGGCACCCATTTCAATTTTCGCTGACAAAAGTGATACATTTTGTCACATTTTTCTGGTTCCTGGCATTCTTCCACGGAAGAAACGATTTCTCATTTTTGCTCTGTCAAAAGGAATCAGCGGATACAGATAGCTTTGTCCGGAGATTGTCTTATTCGTAAGGAGCGCCAGCGCAAATATAATCAGTCCGGCAATATAACCCCATATTCCGAAAAGCTGTGTCAAAATCAGATTGAGGATCCGCATAAATTTCAAGGCATAACCCAATTCATAATTAGCCTGCGTGTAATTAGCAATGGCCACAAATGCCATGGCAAGCATAACCTCACTGGAGAACCACCCACTCTCCACCGAAAATTCTCCCAGCACCAGCGCCGCCATGACACTCAAGGGAGTACTCAACATATTCGGTGTGTTGACCGCCGCCAGCCGCAGTCCGTCAATGGCCAGCTCCAACAGTAAAAACTGCAGGATCAGAGGCACATTGGGATCCTCTTTCAGAATAATAAATTCCAGATTCTCTGGGATCCACATCCGATGATTCATAAGGAGCAGATATGTGGGTGTCACGAAATACGTGAGCAGTGCGATCAGGAAACGGGTCAGACGCAGATACGTTCCGGTGACCGGCGGAAAGTAATAATCATCCGCCTCTTCCACCACATCAAAGATCGTGGTGGGCAGGATCATGGCAGAAGGGGAATTGTCCACCAGGATCACCAGATTGCCTTCCAGCACCTGGGCCGCCGCCGTATCCGGCCGCTCCGTGTATTTGAACTTCGGAAACGGATTGTACCACTTCCGCTGGTACAGACATTCCGCCAGGCTTTCCTGATTCATGGCCAGAGCATCCACCTGAATGGAACGGATCCGTTCCCGGATCTGCGTAAGAAGTTTCGGATCCACACGGCTCTCCATATAACACAGTACGATATCTGTTCTGGAATTCTCCCCGGCATTAAGCATTTCCATATGAAGATCCGTACTACGGATCCTGCGGCGGATCAATGCTGTATTGAATACCACTGTCTCCACGAAGCCGTCCTTGGACCCCCGGAGTACCTTGTCCTTGTCCGGCTCCTCCACCCCTCTGGCGGGATAGGTTCTGGCATCGATCAACACCGCCTTTTCATAACCGTCCAATAACAGGACAAAGACGCCGGACAGCAAAGCTCCCAGTATTTTCTCCCAGGTATCGTCCAGATCCACCTCCACGTAGGGAATCGCGATTTTGGACATCTCATGGGCATCCTTTGGGAAGTCCTCCGCCTTCAGATCCATCAGATACTGTAATATTTTCTGCATCAGTTCATCCTTGCAGAAACCATCGATCAGATACATGCAGGCATCGGTGTCACCGAGACGGATCACCCGGTGAATAATATCGAAATTGGTTTCCAGTCCCATCAGTTCATCCACATACTGCATATTCTGCTGAAGCTTTTCCGATATTCTGACGAGCTTTGGTTGTTTGTTCTGTGGCATAAAAAATCCCCCTTGGGTCTATGATCTAAATTTCATCATGTCCCATTCGGGGGATTTTATTCTGCTATTTTGTTGTTTTACCTGTTACTTCGTGGTGCTTCCGAAGCCGCCGTTACGGATTCCTTCCGCATCATCATCTTCCGTGATGCCATACTGCATAAAGATTCCCTGTGCAAATCCGGTTCCCGCAGGAACCTCCACGGTCTTGCCTTCATTGGAATCATTGGTGATCTTCATGAAGATATGTCCTTCATTATCTGAAAAGAAATAGTCACTGTCAATGATGCCCACGGTATTGTTCATCTGCAAACGGTATTTAAAGCCCAGTCCGCTTCTCGGATAAATCTGTAATACCCAGTCCTCCTTCATTTCAGCACGAATGCCGGTAGGAATCTTGATGGTCTCTCCCGGGGCCAGGGTAAAGGCAAACGGTGCGAAGAAATCATATCCTGCGCTTCCTTTCGTGGCTCTCCTGGGAAGTTTTAAATTTTCATACATTTCCTTGATCTGTGCTTCCGTATACTGAGGATATCCCTCCTGCATGGCAGTCAAAAACTGCCCCGGACTTACAAAATGAAATTTTGCTATTCTGTGCATTGTCTGTTCTTTCCTTTTTCTTCTTACATTACCGGCTGAAACCAGCCGCTTCCTATGCGTAATCCCCGCAGTGCAATACCGGCACCCGTCTATGGTCACTGGCCAGGGTCTTCTTCACATCGATCACCCGCTGGTTCTTACTGCCCTTCCACAGGAGCTTTACATCTTTTTCCTCCACATGGAATTCACCGTCTACTACCACATCCACATACTGCATCACCGGCAGATCACAGATGTCTTCCCAGCTGTCCCCGGTGTACATCCAGATCGTTTTCGTGGGATATTTTTCCCGGATTTCACTCATGAGTTCTCTGACATCCGCCCGGTTCACGGGATGCATCGGATCTCCGCCGGAAAAGGTAATACCGGAAATGTACGGCTTTTCCAACTGTTCGAAGATCTCCTGTTTTGCGCTTTCGTCAAATAAGAGTCCTCCGTCAGGATCCCAGGTAATAGGATTCTGGCATTCCTTGCAGCAATGGTTGCAGCCTGCCACCCACAGTACGACCCGCAGACCATCGCCGTTCAGCATATCGTCCTTGGTTATATTATGATATCTCATTTATCTGTCCATCCTGTCTCTACATACTTTTCCGCTCTGCGATCTCCGCCATCTTGGCATCGTTCAGTCTTGTATCTCCATGTACTCTGGAGTAAGACAGATAGCCGTTCATACGGTCGATCTTGGTCAGATTCCGGCTGCCGCAGACAGGACATACATCCATTTCCAGTTCCTGATGGCCACAGTCGTCGCAGTAAGCCAGAGACAGATTGACACCCTCGTAGAAGCCCATATCCATGGCTCTGTGGATCAGTGTCTTGATGGCTTCGGTATTGTAATCAATGGGATATTTTACATACTGGATCTTACCGCCGTTGCTCAGATCCCAGAAACGGTTCTCCAGATCCTGTTTCTGGATCGGCGTAATATCCTCTGTCACATGGCAATGGAAGCTGTTGCTGACATATTCTCGGTCGGATACACCCTCGATAATACCGTATTTTTCACGGAACTGCTTGACCTGAAGACCGCACAGATTCTCCGCTGGAGTTCCGTAGATGGCATACAGATTGCCGTCCTCTTCCTTGTACTCGGAGATCTTCTGGTTGATATGCTCCAGAACTTCTACCGCAAATGCACCGTCTTCCACCAGTGATTTGCCGTTGTACAGTTCCTGCAGTTCATTTAATGCCGTAATGCCGAAGCTGGCCGTAGCGGATTTCAGTAACGGTTTGATCTTGTCTGTCAGCTTCAGATGTCCACCCAGGAAACCGCCCTCGCAATATGCCAGAGGATTCGTGGACGCACGCATTTCTCCCAGATAAGCATAGGTCCGGATATGCAGCTGACGGATCAGTTCCAGATAATAATCCAGCACTTCATAAAAGTCTTTGCTTTCTTTTCTTGCCTTGGCCAGAATCATGGGCAGATGCAGGGATACCGCACCGATGTTGAAACGTCCCACAAATACCGGCTGGTCCTTGTCATCTGCAGGATGCATGCCGCCTCTCTCATACCATGGAGACAGAAATGCTCTGCATCCCATGGGAGATACGATCTTGCCATACTGCTTGTACATGCTTGCCACATAGCCCTTGCCGGTAAGACTCAGCCAGTCGGGATACATGGTCTTGGCAGAGCATTCCACACCTGCCTCGAAAACATCCTCCAGCGGCTTTCCGGGGCCGTGCAGATTCTCATCATATAAGAATACGATCTTAGGGAACAATACAGGCTTCTTGTGGTCCTTTTTGCCCTGTCCCTTTCTGCGGACATCCAGCATGGTAATAGTCGCCATCTTTGCAAATTTACCGGTGCCGGTTCCTGCGGTCACGGTAATAAACGGATAATCACCACGGCTGCTGGCCACAGTATTGAACTTGTACTCCCACCCCTGGAAACCCTGTTCAAATTCTTTCTGGACATCTGCCAGTGCCTCTGCTTCCGCCACATCTGCGGCAATACCCAGACGCTCATATTTTGCCAGCGCTCTGTTATAAGACTTCTCCGCATACGGCTCCAGGATCAGATCCACGCTGGGTACGGTGAATCCGCCGTACTGCTGGCTGGCTGCACTTAAAACGATATCGCCGATAACATCAAACGCCACATCCAGTGTCTTCGGCTCATTGTACCAGATATTGCCCATCTCAAATCCGCCGGTCAGTACACTCTGCACGTCGAACAGACAACAATTCATGGTATCTCTTCTGGCGGACATGTCATGGACATAAATATAACCGTCCCGGCAGGCCTGGATCTCTTCCGTGGTCAGGAAGAACTTCTGGTACAATTCCTTGTTCAGCTGATTGAAGATCAGGCTGCGCTTGGTGGATACCAGTGCGGAATCCGTGTTGGCATTTTCCTTGTCTCCGATGTACATGATGGACTGGCTCTTTTTGTAGACATCATCCAGCATCCGTACAAAATCCTGCTTATAGTTACGATAATCGCGGTAGCTTTTTGCAACGACCGGTTTTACCTGCTCTAAGGCACTTTCCACAATATTGTGCATAATGGGAATGGGTACTTCATCCACTTCCAGTTCATTTACTTTTTCTACCACATGCCGGCAGATCTGCTCTTTTTCTTCTCTGGTGAATTTTGTCAGGGCACGGTACGCACTCTTGCCTACAGCGCTGATCACCTTCTGTACATTAAAAAGCTCTTTGCTCCCGTCCTTTTTAACGACGTAGATCTCTCTGTCCGGTCTGAACTTTTTGCCATAATCTTCATTTTCTTCATGGGCATGTTCAAAATTACTGCTCATCTTTCTCTTCCCTTCATCCGATAATCCCCGGCTGTTGCCCGGATTTACTGTATTCCCCTCACTTACGATAACGTTTGTAGATACCATATATGGTATCTGTAGTCATCAAAAAGCAATATATTGTGGGTGATATGTACCAGTATAAAAAAGAATCCCTGGCTTGTCAACGAGGGATCCCTTAGAAAACTATACAAAAAAGATTTTCAAATTTTGGGTAACTTTTTATTCCGCCTCCTGTGACTGTTCCCGTAAAATATCTGAAAGCCACTGTACATAGCGCTTTTGTACCGCTTCCGGCGCTACGATACGGGCCCCCTGTCCGATACCGGCCAGCCATCCGAAGAACTGTCCGCTGACCGCCACCTTTGCCCGGATCCGGAACACTTCCTCCGACATGGGACGGATATCCGTCTCCCTTCCGAAGCGGTCCAGTACCACGCCGGTCAGGCGCACCGGAAACTCCATGGTCACCACGCTCTCCTCTCCGGCAAACATGCCGAAGGTCTGGTTCGTATAGGAGGTCACATCGATCTGTGAAAACTGTTCCACTCCTTCTCTGGGCAGATCCGTCACTTCCGCCTGTCCCATCTTGTCCACACGGTAATGCTTGATCACTCTGTCTTCACTGTCGTAGGCGGCCAGATAATAATTTTCCTCCCGCCAGATCAGGGCCCAGGGACTGACGCATTTGTTGCCGTTTGGTCTGGGCACCAGCTGCTTTTTAAGATTCCAGTCCAGGTAGACAAAAGAGATCTGCTTATTTTCCTGAATAGCCCGGTGGATCGCATCAATGCTGTAATAAATGCTCTCATTCTCCGTCTTGACTCTTCCGGCCACATAGACCTGTCGCTGCAGTTTACCGGCATCGTTTTTCCCGGCGATCTGCTCCAGCTTCCGGATCAGTTCTCTGGATTTTTTCGTGGTGATAAACCGGGAAGACTGTACCGCGTCCACCAGCAGCTTTAATTCCGGAAGTTCAAACTCCCGGCTGCCCAGATAATATCCGCCTCCCAGTCTGCTCTGCACCTGCACCACATCATAACCGAAATCCGCAAGACATTCCATATCGTTGTAGATACTCTTGCGCTCTGCATGGATTCCCTGATTTTCCAGATATTTGATGATATCCGGTGTGCTCATTGGATGGTTTTCATCCGTGTTCTCCCGCAACATCTTGATCAGATATAAAAGTTTTAATTTCTGTCCCGAAGATTTTGCCATGGATTATTCTTCTGTCTGTTTCTTTTCCTCTGCTGCATTCTTTTTCTTGCGCAGAGTGATTCCCAACGTAATGGCCACTGCACCTACAACCGCAATGACTGCCAGTACTACCAGATAAGATAAAAATGAATTCAAAAAGCTTACTGCCATAATGTTTTCTCCTTTTCCCGATATCTTTGTATCCCAAAACTATTGCATGTATTAGAAGTATACCAACGAAATCCCCGTATCGTCAAGTGGTCCCTTCGGATATGGCCGCCGGGGTATTTATCCATTTTCCTGTCTTAAGAAAATTTTCCGCCTGTCCGGAAGCCTTCTTTATGATCTGTTCCTCATACCCCATCATCTGAAGCAGACGGATCGCATTTCTGGTGGATGCTTTTCCCGGCAGCAGCTGATAGGGGAACAGGATATCACCGTCCCGGATCACTTCCTCAAAATGATAGTTGTCATAGTATTCCTTCAAAAGCTCCGTCATTTCAATATCATGGGTAGCGGCAAAACCAAGCGTTCCGCTCTCCGCCAGACGGATCAGGATCTGCGTTGCCGCGGCGATCCGCTCCACCGTATTGGTTCCCCGAAGCACCTCATCCACAAAACAAAGCACCGGAGTTCTCCGTTCCCCGGCCGCATCCAGGATTCGTTTCAATGACCGGATCTCCACAATATAATAGCTCTCCCCGTTTTCCATGCTGTCCCGCAGGGCCATGGAGGAAAAGATCTGAAATATCGGTGCATGATAACTTTCCGCCGCGCAGGTATGGATCGTCTGTGCCAGAACGGCATTCACCGCCACCATTTTTAAGAACGTGGATTTACCGGAAGCATTGGACCCCGTAAGCAGAATTCCTCTGTCCGCCCGGATACTGTTTTTCACCGGCTGTGACAACAGCGGATGCCAACCCTTCTTCATATGCAGAAAAGCTTTCTCCGTATCTTCTTCCAGTTTCGGAATACAGTACCCTTCCAGAGATTTCCGAAATCCGCCTACGGATATGGCCATATCCAGGTACCCGGTGATTGCAAGCATGGTTTCCACTTGTCCGGTCTTTTTCCGCAGCTTTTCCAGCATCCGGTTAAACTGAAAGATATCCAGATGCAATATCATCCGCAGATAATCCGCAAGGATATCCAGAGGATTTCCACCAATCTTTCCCTGATTTCCAGCCATGACCCAATAGGCTCCCCGCCTCAACTCCCGCAGGCTCTTCAGTACCTCCCGAAGTTCATCCAGTTCTCTCCTGTATACCGGTATTTTCTGCTTCTCCAGTTCTTCACATACATCGATCAGCCGTAATACATAAGCGAAGCTGATAATATACGGTTCGATCACTTTTTTCTCCCGAAAATATGTCATGATATGCCAGAGCATACACAAGACGATTCCTATGGTACCCATCGCAGGCTGTACGAACAATAACAGGAGAAATGGAAGGTACAGCAGATTTCCCAGCACAATCTTACGGTTGGAACGCTCCCCCAGATAATCCAGGTTATCCAGATAATCGTAGAGAGAATATTTTCCCAGATGTCCCAGCCGTTTCATCAACAGCTGGATCCTTACTTTTATATTCTCCTGCTCCTGCAGCCAGTTAACCACTTCTTCCAGATGTTCCAGTGCCTCTCTCCCGCAGGAAATATTCCGGAGCGTATAGTACAGATATTCCTCTCCCGCCGCAGAATAGGTCCGGTCGATCCGGCGAAAGACCTCGTCCATTCCCAGATCGTTCCATGTGATATCATCCAGCTGCTTCTCTTCCTTATGCCGTTCCAGATAGCTGCCCAGTCTTGCAAACCGCTCCAGTGAATATTCCTTCGGTGGTTCTTTTCCGTAATTTTCACGAAGATACTTCTTGAAAAGTTTTTCCTGATTTTTCGTCTGTATCAGCTCCTGCACTATCATAAATATAAAAAGCAAAAGCAATACGCCCGCAAATACAACAAATTCCATATTTTTTCTCACTTTTCCGGATATAAGAAGGCAGGCACCGCGCTGTGCAGTGCCCGCCCCCATATTCTGACCTGTTTTTTATATTTCTTATTTGTAAAATTCTTTATGCGACAATAAAGAACTTTAACAGGAAGATCAAGGATAATACATAGGTAAGTACGGATACGTCCTTAGCTTTACCGGTAAATACCTTGATAACGGTATAGGTGATCAGACCGATACCGATGGCATGTCCGATAGATCCGGAGATCGGCATGGCGATCATCATCAGAGCCACGGGAAGCGCCTGGCAGATGTCATCAAAATCTACATTCTTAAGACCTGCTACCATAAGGACACCCACATAGATCAATGCGGAAGAGGTAGCTGCCGCAGGAATGATACCGGCGATGGGTGCGATGAAGATACATGCAAGGAACATAATACCGGTGGTCAGTGCGGTCAGACCGGTGCGTCCGCCTGCTTCCACACCGGAGGCAGACTCTACGAAGGTGGTAACGGTGGAAGTACCGGTTACGGAACCTGCCAGAGTGCCTACTGCATCAGACAAAAGTGCCTGCTTCATGTTAGGCATTTTTCCATCCTTATCCAGCATTCCCGCACGGCTTGCGGTTCCTACCAGAGTACCGATAGTATCAAACATATCAATGATACAGAATGTAACGATCAGAGTAATTGCAGTAAACCAGCCAATCTGTGCAAATCCCTGGAAGTTAAACTTAAACAGTGTAGTGGACGCCATATCTCCGAAGGCCGGTACGAAGGATGCAGTTGCCAGAGAAGCAAAGGGATTTGTTCCCAGGAAAATGGCCTCTCCTGCCCAGTAGATGATGCTGGCGATCAGCATCCCCAGTAAAACAGCACCCTTGACACCTCTCTGTGCCAGAACAACAATGGCAAACAGACCTACGAACATGGTAACAACCGACAGCACCATTGCGGAATATCCGGATCCCATATTGGTCTTAGCCAGTGAAGGAGTCAGTGCACCGAAGAAGTCTCTCATAGCATAGAAAGGTCCCCCGTTCTCGGAATAGATTCCTGCATTGGAACCGACGCCGATGTTTAACAGCATCAGACCGATGGCCGGTGCGATACCGAGACGTACGCCCAAAGGAATGGCATCCACGATCTTCTCACGGATATTCAGCACGGAGAGGATCAGGAATACAATACCTTCCACCAGAACAATACACAGGGCAGCCTGGAAGGATGCCACATAGGTCATGCCGGTCAGGGCTACGATATTGGTTACTACGACTGCAAAAAAGCTGTTCAGTCCCATGCCGGGTGCCATGGCAAAAGGCTTGTTTGCCAGAAATGCCATTACGATGGTACCGATGGCGGATGCAATGCAGGTTGCCAGGAAAACACCGTTCCACAGCTCCGGCATGGTATCCTTGCCAAAACCGGTCAGCAGGTTCGGATTCAGGGCTATGATATAAGCCATGGTCATGAACGTGGTCAGTCCGGCAATGATCTCTGTCCTTGCGGTGGTGTTGTTTTCCTTCAGTTTGAAGATTTTTTCTAACATCTTTTCCCTCCTAAGTATTCTGGGAGCCACGCGGGAGCTCCGTTCTATGTCTTCTGAGTTATTTTTCTTACTCAGTCAACAGTCTCTTTACGATCTTCTCGCATTTTGTGTAAATACGTTCCGGATTCTCTCCCACATTAAATTCTCCGTTACGATACAAAATCTTGCCGCCGATCATGGTCATGCAGACATTGGACTTGCTGCCGCTGTAAACCAGATTCTTGGGGATGTTGTGAATGGGCTGCATATTGGGCTGGTGCAGATCGATCATAATAAGATCTGCATATTTTCCCTTTGCAAGAACATCTGCGCGGTTCAGGCGCATTGCCTTGGCACCGTTCACCGTTGCCATCTTCAGTACCTCCACGGCATCCATGCTGGACGCATCCTTCTCTAACAGTTTGCTTAAGCCGGTGACTAAGAACATCTCCCGGAACATGTCCAGACAGTTATTGCTGGCCGGTCCATCGGTTCCAATGGCTACCGGGATCTTGTGCCGCACATAGTCGGCAATGGGTGCAATGCCGCTGGCCAGTTTCGTGTTGGAGCCGGGATTCGTGATCACATACATCCGATGTCTGCGGAAGACATCCATATCCTGTTCCGTCACATGAACGCAGTGGAAACCTCCTCCGCCAAAATCAAACATTCCCAGAGAGTCTAAGAACATGGGCGGTGTCATTCCGTAGCGAGCCTTACACTCTTCCACTTCCTTCTCCGTCTCGGAGATATGGGCATATACCGGTGTCCGGTAATGATGTGCCATTTCCGACACTTTCCAGAGCAGTTCCTTGGAACAGGTATATTCCGCATGAAATCCCAGCTGGTAACTGATCAGAGAATTCTTCTTATTCCATTTTAAAAACTCCTCTTCTACCTGTTTTGGAGAAGAACTGAAATTATTCAGTCCGGATACCAGTACACAACGCATTCCGGTGTCCAGACAGGCCTCAGCAATAGTATCCGGTGTCAGGTACATATCGAAAATGGAAGTCACTCCTGAGGTCAAGTATTCCAGCACTGCCAGTCTGGTCAGTTCATAGATGTCCTCACCGGTCAGTTTTGCTTCCAGAGGAAATACCTGCTTGTTCAGCCACTGATCCAGAGGCAGGTCATCTGCCATGGAGCGCAGGAAAGTCATACCGGAATGGGTATGTGCATTTTTAAATCCGGGCATCAGAAGGTTTCCCTTGCAATCCAGTTCAATATCCCACGCAATTCTGGGGAACTGGGATTTGTCCCATTCCTCCGCAAGTTCTTTCTGTTCCGCCACATAGGCGATCTTGTCATTTTTTACCCATACTTCACCATAGAAGACTTCTCTGCCGGGTTCCATGGTGAGAATTCGTGCATTATATAATCTGATATTCATCTGATTGCATCTCCTCCAAATCCAAAGGGAAGTAATTCTTTTAAGGTATAGCGTTGATAATCCTGTTCACTATTTACCACGTAGATCACAAAATCATCCCTGCAAAATTCCTGCATCACCTGTCTGCAGATACCGCATGGATACGCATATTCCACCGGTGCCTCTCCGGATATTCCTCCGGCAATGGCAATGGCTGTAAATTCCCGTTCTCCCTCGCTGACCGCCTTGAAAAAGGCGGTACGCTCCGCACAGTTCGTAGCTCCGTAAGAAGCGTTTTCAATATTACCGCCAAGGTATCTGTGTCCATCCGCAGTCAGTAGTGCCGCTCCCACCGTATAACCGGAATAAGGAGCATATGCCAGTTTTCTGGCTTCCAATGCCTGGCTGACCAATGCCTTTTCTTCTGTCTCCTGGATCATCCGCATCTCCTTTTTCTCTGTGTCTATACAAATTTCTTCACAGATTCCGTTACCAGCTTCTTGAATCTGGGAGCTGCCATATCCGCAGCTTCCTGTACTTCCTCATGATTCAGAGGCTGATCTGTCATTCCCGCCGCCAGATTACTGATACAGGAGATGCCACAGATCCGCATTCCCATGTGGTTGGCAGCAATTGCTTCCACCACTGTGCTCATGCCTACCGCGTCACAGCCAAGTGTCCGGAGCATACGGATCTCTGCCGGAGATTCGAAGGACGGGCCGGTCAGCTGGGTATAAATACCCTCCTGTAAATAGATACCGTTCTCCTTCGCGGTCTCACGGATGATCTGCTGTAAGTCCTTGTCATACACATGGCTCATATCCGGGAAACGCAGTCCCAGTTCATCCATGTTGGCACCGATCAGAGGATTGGGGGCAAACACGGAAATATGATCTCTGATCAGCATCAGGTCACCGGCATGGAAAGAAGTATTCACACCGCCTGCCGCATTGGTCAGAAACAGAATCTCAGCGCCTAACAGTTTCATCAGTCTGGTGGGCAGTACCACATCCGTCACATCATAACCTTCGTAGCAATGTACTCTTCCCTTCATACACACCACAGGAATCTCATCGAGATAACCGAAGATAAATTTACCGGCATGCCCCGGTACGGTGGAAACAGGAAATCCCTCGATCTCCGCATAAGGGATCTCTGTCACCACACGGATCTGTTCCGCATAATCGCCCAGGCCCGATCCCAAAACAATCGCCACCTTAGGTACAAAATCCGTCTTTTTTCTCACACACTCATAACAGTTCTGTAATTTTGCATATACCTGATTCATCTATATCCTCCGTTTAGCCGTATTTTCATGCAATTTAGCAAATATTCTTCCTGTTTTTCAGAAAAATAAAGCAAAGTCAACAAAGGTATTATACAAAATGCACGGGAAAAAAGCAATGGAAAGCTAACATCCCATACAATTTCTCCGTGCTTCGCACTCTCGAAATTGTAACCCACATTCGCATTTCGGACTATCGTCCTCCCCTGCTCATGTGTGTTTACTCCCCTCATAGAAAGTCTGTTTTGCCTGCAGGCAGTCTTGCAGACTTTCCATGGGTGGGTTATGGAATCATATAATAATACAAACCATGCCACCGTTGCTGTCGTTGACGATCTTTTGCATGGTATCCTGGAGTTTCAGCTGGCTCTCTTCTCCGATGGAAGCAACTTTCGTGGTGATGCCGTCATCCACCAGCTGTTCCACAGTCTTGCCGAAGATATTAGTCTCCCAGATACCGTGCTCCGCCTCCGCCTGATCGATAAACTGGATCAGATCCTGAGCCTGCTGTTCTGTGCCCACGATGGGAGCGATCTCTGTCTCGATATTTGCGCGGATCATATGTATGGAGGGGCTGCTGGCCTTGATTTTGACACCAAACTTGTTGCCATGTCGGATCAATTCCGGTTTCTCCAGTGCAATGTCTTCTCTGTCCGGAGTCACAACGCCGTAGCCTTTGATCTTCACCATGGACAATGCATCCTGCACCTTCGTATATTCCTTTTTCATTTCTGCCAACTCTTTTAGTTTATTCAACAGTTGGTATTCATCCTCTACGTTCTCTCCTAACATTCCGGAAAGCATTTCGTAATAATACCTGTCGTCGATTCCTACCTGTACCGGAACAATACCGTTCCACAACTGCACCGGCTCCATCTTGCAGCTTTGAATATAATCTCCCTGCAATTCCACAGGGTGTCCCGCCACATCCCGAATCCGGTCATAGCTGTTCATCAATTCCCGGATCTGTCTTAACAGGTCCTGTTTTACCGCATGATCCACCGGAAGCATATCCATCCATTTCGGGAAATAAAATTCCACTGCTGTCAGAGGAAATTCATACAGGATTTTTTCCAGAAGGCGATTAATATCTTCCTTTTTCAGTTGCTCGCAGTTCACCGGCATCACGGCCACATCGTATTTCTTCCCGATTTCCTCCGCTACCTGTCTGGTCTCCTCGGAATAAGGTTTCTGGCTGTTCACCAGCACAAGGAAGGGTTTTCCAGACTTTTTCAGCGCCAGGATTGTCTTCTCTTCCGCTCCCAGATAATTGCTTCTGGGAAGTTCCCCGATGCTGCCGTCCGTAGTGATCACAAGACCGATGGTGGAATGATCCCGCATGACTTTATCCGTGCCGATCTCTGCCGCCTGGGTAAACGGAATCTCTTCCTCCGACCAGGGAGTCTTCACCATGCGCTCCGCATCTTCTTCCATGTGTCCCGCCGCACCGTCGATCATATATCCCACACAGTCGATCAGCCGTACCGATACTTCAATATCATCATTCAGTCGCACCTTTGCCGCTTCGTTGGGAATAAACTTTGGCTCCGTAGTGGTAATGGTCTTACCTCCCGCGCTCTGAGGCAGTTCATCCTGTGCCCGCATTCTGGCATGTTCATCCTCCATATAGGGCAGCACCATTTCATCCATAAAGCGCTTGATAAATGTAGACTTTCCGGTCCTCACCGGTCCCAGTACCCCTATGTAGATTTCCCCTCCCGTCCTTTGTTGTATATCCCGATACAGATCGTATGTATTCACTGCATAGTCCATAAAAATACCTCCTGCCATTGGTGTTATATGTATATGCAGGATGCAAGCAATTATGAATTAACTAGAGAGTTAGTGAAATACATTGGCAAAATCCACGAACTCCCGGAGCATGCGATACACATGTCTCGATGTAAGGTCTCCGGATGTGAATTTTCTACGAAAAGTGATGAGTAGTTCTCGTCATGACGGGGCCGCCTACAGTCGACATCCATGTCGACAATCGGCTGACGCGTACATCGTGTCCGCTTTCCCCCTGTCTTTCAGCACTTTTCTAGAAAATATCAACATCCTCCGACAAACATCTTCGACATGGCACCGCATACGCCGGGAGTTCTGCGTTTTGGAAAGCTTTCAAAAAACCAGTAGCCCCGGCTGGGTATAAGAATAAGCAGTGCCGCGTTTCTTATACCCTGCCAAGGGCTACGGGATTATTTCACTAACTTTCCATTTAACGCAAAAACACGCTGCCTAAATCGGCAGCGTGTCCCGTTCTTATTTTTACGCCAGCATCATGCGGTCATTGGCGAATTCTCCGCCGCTGACTTCCTCGAACTTTGCCAGCAGATCCTTCACCTGAAGATTCTTCTTCTCTTCCCCAGCCACATCGTAAATCACTTTGCCTTCGTGCATCATGATCAGGCGATTGCCGTGAACGATGGCATCCTTCATGTTGTGAGTTACCATCATGGCGGTCAGCTGATTCTCTGCGATGATCTTGTCGCTGATCTCCAGTACCTTGGCTGCGGTCTTGGGATCCAGTGCTGCGGTATGTTCATCCAGCAGAAGGAGCTTGGGCTGCTTCAATGCTGCCATAAGCAGTGTGATGGCCTGACGCTGACCACCGGATAACAGCCCCACCTTGCTGGTCATACGGTCTTCCAGTCCCAATCCAAGAGTCTGCAGCTTCTCGCGGAATAACTCTCTGTCCTCTCTGGAAACACCCCAGCGAAGGGTTCTCTTCTCACCGCGACGTAACGCAATCGCCATGTTCTCTTCGATATCCATGGTAGCTGCGGTTCCCGTCATGGGATCCTGGAATACTCTTCCCAGATATTTTGCTCTCTTGTGTTCTGGCAGGTTCGTAATATCCGTACCATCAATGATGATCTTGCCGGAATCGATGGGCCATACGCCGGCGATGGCATTCAGCGTGGTGGACTTACCCGCGCCGTTACCACCAATGATCGTCACGAAATCCCCGGGATTCAGATTTAAGTTTACTCCATTCAAGGCCACCTTCTCGTTGATGGTGCCTCTGTTAAATACTTTATGTACGTCCTGTATCTCCAATGCGTAAGCCATTACTTTGACGCTCCTTTCCGAAGTGTTCTCTTCTCCTTCAAGTAAGGAATTGCCAGGAAAATGGCAACTACGATAGCGGAGAACAATTTCATATCCTCTGAAGGCATCTTCAGCCACAGTACGAACTGATATACCATATAGTAGATCACAGCGCCCAGAATAACCGATGCCAGGGTAAATGCGAACGCAAGCTTTCTCTTGCTGGCAAACTTACCGAAGAGAACCTCACCGATGATAACAGCTGCCAGACCGATAACGATAGCACCGCGTCCCATATTGACATCCGATGCCCCCTGGAACTGGCCGTACAGTGCACCGCACAGTCCTACCAGACCGTTGGAGATCATCAGTGCCAGCACTTTGATGAAATTGGTATTGATGCCCTGTGCTCTTGCCATATTACCGTTACAGCCCGTAGCACGGATAGCATGACCCTGTTCTGTTCCAAAATACCAGTACATCACAGCGATCAGTGCCAGTAAAAATACGATCATTCCCAGGAAAAACAGAAGTCTGCTCACCGAACCGTCCGTCACATAACGCAGAGATACCACCAGCGGATAATTATCTACGCTGACCGGCTGGTTTGCTTTGCCCATGATATTCAAATTAATGGAATACAGGGAGATCTGCGTCAGAATACTTGCCAGAATTCCGGGGATTCCCAGTGCGGTGTTCAACAGTCCCGTTACCATGCCTGCCAATGCTCCGGCCAGGAAAGCAATGGGCAGCGTAGCTATAGGAGAAACTCCCGCACGAATCAGCATAACGGATACCGCAGCGCCGGTTGCAATGGAACCATCCACGGTCAGATCAGCGAAATCCAGCAGGCGGAAGGTAATATACACTCCCAGTGCCATGACTCCCCAGATCATTCCCTGTGCTATCGATCCCGGCATTGCCCTGAACAGGGAAAGGGGATTCAGTGACATAAAGTAAGACATTTCTTTTTCCTCCTAAAACTCCAGATAGGGATATCGCTGTTACGCGCTATCCCTATCGAAGTATATTTTGTTAGAACCGTACTTAAATACCTGTATAACTCTTACTGAATTGCTACGTAATCATCGGGAACGGTGATACCCAGCTCCTCACAGATCTTGGCATTGTACTTCTTGGTAACATTGGGAGCATAACGTACATCCATAGTAGTGATGTCTGCGCCCTCAGCCAGGATCTCGTAAGCCATCTCACCGGTAGCATATCCCAGATCGTAATAGCTGATGGATAAGGTTGCTACGCCACAGCCGTTGCAGATACCCTCTTCACCTGCAATAACAGGGATCTTAGCGGGAGCTACGACATTATATACAGTCTCGGTTACGGATGCCAGTGTGTTGTCGGTAGGGATGTACAGAACATCGCACTCGCCTGCGGCAGCCGTGGTAACGGACTGTACTTCGTTGGTATCGGCGATAGCATACTCTTTATATGCAATACCATCTTTGTCCAGAGCAGCCTCAAACAGCTGAATCTGATACAGAGAGTTAGCTTCTGCGGAGCAATATAACAGACCAACCTGCTTTACATCCGGGAACAGTTCCTTTAACATAGCTTCCTGCTCTTCAATAGGAGCCAGATCAGAAGTACCGGAAATATTTCTGCCGGTAGCACCGGACCAGTCGGAGATCTCCAGTGCGGTAGCATAATCCGTTACGGAAGTACCTAAGATGGGGATCGTGGTGGTAGCTGCTGCTGCACTCTGTAAAGGAGAGGTTGCATTGGCAAGGATCAGATCCACACCATCAGATACGAACCCATTACAGATGGTAGCTGCGGTGGTCTGCTCACCCTGTGCATTCTGCAGATCAAATTTTACATTATCACCAAGCTTTTCTTTTAAAGCATCCTGGAATCCCTGGGTTGCTGCATCTAGAGCTTCATGCTCAACCAGCTGGCAGATACCGATGTTATATACCTTGCCATCTGTGGAAGCGGCACTAGTAGCTACTGCTTCACTCTGGGCTGTGCCGGTAGCTGCTGCGGTGGAAGCAGTTCCGTTATCGGTGCTGCCACAACCTGTCAGGACAGATGCTGCCATTACTGCGGTAAGTACTACAGATAATAATTTCTTTTTCATAATAAATGTCCTCTTTTCTGCGGATCTTACGATCTGCTTACTGTAATGCGCAGACGCTTTACCCCGTCAAAGCGTTGCACTGATAAATATCATAACCCATAAAAGGACATTCGTCAATCAAAATTCATCGATGCTTTGAATAATAATGATCTAATTTTTAGATATTATCTTTTTTCACCACATCTCCGGGTCTTTTGAAGATATGTCCAGCAGGGATCACCCCTCTGACACAGGAAGTAGGATACACGTTGGAATTGCGTCCGATGACTGTTCCGGGATTCAGTACGCTGTTGCAACCCACTTCTACATGATCTCCCAACATGGCCCCCATCTTCTTCAGCCCGGTTTCAATCTTCTCTTCTCCGTTCTTTACAACCACCAGCGTCTTGTCGCTCTTCACGTTGGAAGTAATGGAACCGGCTCCCATATGGGACTTGAAGCCCAACACACTGTCTCCCACATAATTATAATGTGGCACCTGTACTTTATTGAACAGAACCACGTTCTTAAGTTCCGTGGAATTGCCAACTACCGCGCCTTTACCCACAATGGCATTGCCACGGACAAAGGCACAGTGACGGACCTCCGCTTCTTCATCAATGATCAGCGGACCGTTCAGGCAGGCGGTAGGAGCTACCTTCGCGTTCTTTGCCACCCAGATATCCTCGCCTCTTTTTTCATAAATTTCTTCCGGCAGTCTCTTACCCAGTTCCAGAATGAAATCGTGGATTCTGGGAAGCACCTCCCAGGGATATTCTGCCTCGGTGAACAGATCTGCCGCAATGGTCTCCTTCAGATCATACAGATTCTCAATCGTAATATTTTCCATGATAATTTCTCCTCATCTTTATTCCTTATTTTTGGCATTGGATTGCTTTGTCTTCTTCTGATAAAATTCTTCTGTAGCCTGGAACTGTCTCCATAGCACTCCCTGATTGTTCAGGCTGCGTACAGCGGTAGTTCGCCTTCCCACAAAATCCGTCAGCTTTCCCATGTACTCTTCCGGTGTGATCACACCATCCGCCACCATGGTAAGCCCCTTTTCCCAACTGGCCGTCAGTGCCGGATTTAAAAGTGGTCTTATGGAATCCGATACCACGTCATAGATCATCTCTCCCATCTGGGTGGGAGTCAGCACCTGGGTCTTCTTGTTCAGTGCCAGATATTCGATATTCACCAGTTTCTTCAGGATCTCCGCTCTCGTGGCGCTGGTGCCGATGCCGCTTCCCTTGATCTGGGCCCGCAGTTCTTCGTCCTCGATAAACTGACCCGCATTTTCCATGGTCAGGATAATGCTTCCCGAAGTGTAACGCTTGGGCGGCGAAGTCTCGCCCTCCTTGATCTCATAGGTATCCGCAGTCAGAGAATCTCCTTTTTTCAGATGCATCAGCAGATTGGTAAGCTCTGCATCACATTTTTCATCAGCGCTTTCATTCTCATTCTCTTTATCTTCCTTCGGTGCCGTATTCTCCTTCTTAAAAGAGAAGTTCGCCACCTTCAGATACCCTTCCTGTACCAGTACCTTAAAGCTGGCAAAAAAGTTTTCTTCCTTTACCTTCACTGTCAGAGAGAACTTCTGATAGACTGCCGGAGGATAGAAAATACTCAGGAACCGGCGTACAATGACCTCGTACACTTTTGCCGCCGTAGGGGCCAGACCTGCCAGATTGTTCAGTCCCTGTCCCGTTGGAATGATGGCATAATGATCCGTGATCTGCTTATCATTCACGTAACGTGTCTTCGCAATATTCTTATAGGTCCCCTGCTCTAACACTTCTTTGGCAAAAGGAGTGGCCAGAGCATAGCTGCGTAAGCCACCGATATTCTTGTGGATTTCCTTTGCCACCGCCGTAGACAGGACTCTGGCATCCGTTCGGGGATAAGTGGTCATCTTTTTCTCATACAGTTCCTGTACGATCCGCAAAGTCTCATCCGGGCTGATCTTAAAGTATTTGGAACAGTCATTCTGTAACTCCGCCAGATTGTACAGAAGCGGTGCATTCTTGTTCTCTTTTTTCTTCTCAATGCCGGTGACAGTCACCGGGCCCACCGGTTCTGCGGTAAGCTCTGCGATCAGACGCTCGGCATCCTCTTTTTTCTTGAAGCCGTTCTCTTTATACAGTGCCGGAGAATTATAATATTTCGAGCCTTCCACTGCTCTCCACTCTGCGGTAAAGGGCTTCTCCTGTAATTTAAAATTACCGATCACCCGGTAAAAGGGAGTCTTGGTGAACGAACGGATCTCCCGCTCTCTGTTCACGATCATTCCGAGGACACAGGTCATGACACGACCCACAGAAATCACTGCCCGGTCTCTTTTGAGATACCCTTTTACCGTGTTGCCGTATTTTAACGTCAGGGCTCTGGAAAAATTGATACCCATGAGATAATCTTCCTTGGCCCGCAGATAGGCAGCATTTCCCAGATTGTCGTAGGCTGAGAGATCTTTTGCCTCCCGGATTCCACGTAAGATTTCTTCCTCCGTCTGGGAGTCGATCCATACACGTTTCCGTTCCTTGTCCTGTACGCCCGACATCTGCTCCACCAGACGATAGATGTATTCTCCCTCTCTTCCGGAGTCGGTGCAGACATAAATTGTCGTAACATCCGGCCGGTTCAGCAGGGAACTTACGATCGTATACTGTTTTTTCGCACTTTCAATGACTTCGTATTTGAATTCCGTCGGTAGAAAAGGCAGGGTGTCAAAGCTCCATCTCCGGAACTTTTCATCATACACCTCCGGATAACTCATGGTCACCAGATGTCCCACACACCAGGTAACGATAGCCTCTTCCGATTCCAGATAGCCGTCTTTGGAACGCATATTGTATTTTAAAGCATTGGCAAATTCTCTTGCCACGCTCGGTTTCTCTGCAATAAATAAATTTTTACCCACGTAATACCATCTTTCCTGTCTTACGAGTTCTCATCCACGGAATGCACCAGTATCTGTACCGTTCCTTCCGTTAATGTCTTCTCATATCCATTCTCGCTAAATATCAGAATGCTGTCTGCAGTCACATGTTCCCTCTTCATGGATGCCTGCAGCACATCATAATCTTTCGAAGTATAACATACCGTGCCGGAATAATCCACCACGATCTTTCTGCCGGTGTCCTCCCTGCACAGAAAATAGATTTTCCCCTGTCTGCTGTTCCAGAGTTCAACCGTCCGGAAACGTCCCTGCAGCACTTCCTGACAGATCCGGCGATAGGTCAACAGTTGAAAATCATTATATTCTTCCCGGATGTATTTTTCATAAAATGTACTGCCTTCTGTCCGCTCAGACGTCTGATGCGGAAACAGGAAGCAAAAATAAAACCGGACAAACGCATTACAGATCTCATATGTACCGGGCAGCACCTTCTCCACCAGCTCCAGTTCCATCAAATTCTTCAGATATACACTGATCTTGGCCCGGGAAAATCCGGTATGTGCATACATATCGTTCAGTTTTCCATGTCTTCCGTCTGCCAGCGTTGCCAGAATGGTGTCATAAACTGCCGTCTCCCGCAATTCCTCCGACAGCCATTTTATCATAAGCTCCGGCAGAAAGCTGTTCCTCTGTAAAAGCAGCCGGATCAGATTTTCTTCTGCCGAATTCTGCGGATAAAGCAGCCGCCACAGTCCCGGCAGCCCTCCCAATGTCGCATAAAGCGAAATACTTTCCTGTACCGTATAGTCGGAAAATATCTTACGCATGGCGGAAAAAGGCAGTTCCTTCACCTTCAGAAATCCGCTGACGGAAAATGCCAGATTTCCCACTTTGGAAATCATGCTGTTCTCCACCCAGCCGGAGGCATAGGTGGTCAGGATCACTAACAGTGCTTCTTTTTTCTCCTTCAGGAACCGGATCAGTTCCTGCAAAAACAAAGTATCCCCTTTTAAAAGATACTGAAAATTCTCTATGATAAGTACTTTCTTATCTGCTGTCGTTTCGCCTTTCTGTATTGTCATGCATTCCAGCAATTCCCGCCAGGAAGGATACTCTGCAATCTCCTTTCCCCGGCTTCGCAGTTCCCGTCCCCACAAATATTGTTGTTCTCTGGAAGAACAGTTTCCCGCACTATAACGCAACGTCTGTTTTTTCTCCGTAAAAGAGGTTAAGAGAGCCGTCTTGCCAACGCCTCTCTGTCCATACACCACCAGGATCTGACTCCCTGTTCTCTTATAATGATTTTCCAAAAAAGCTGTTTCCTGTTCCCTTCCAGTCAGCATGGCAGCCTCTTTCTTTCTGACCCAGCAGATCAGTACATCTTCTGCAACAGTTGTTCGATCTCTTCCTGTGACAACGGCTTTCCAAACAGATATCCCTGAATGATATCACACCCGACGGCCCGCAGATATTTATACTGCTGTTCTTCCTCCACGCCTTCCGCAATGGACTCAAATCCCAGGGATTTCACCATACTTACAATAGACTCCGTAATAATCCGGGTCGCAGAATCCGTCAGCAGCGTGTCGGTAAATGATTTATCAATCTTCAGCGTATTGATAGGCAGCTTCTTTAAGTAAGACAGGGAAGAAAATCCTGTTCCGAAGTCATCCAGTGAAATGCGAATCCCGTACTCCTTCAACAACTGCATTTTCTCGGTAACTGCACTGAAATCGTCGATCAAAATGCTTTCTGTGATCTCCAGTTCGATTTCATCCGGATCCACATCGTATTTATGAATGATATTCAGCAGGGTTTCCACAAAATCTTCCTTCTGGTACTGCAACGCGGAAATATTCACTGACAGCACAAAAGGAACTCCGTAACGGTTCCTCCATTCGGAAAAAGTACGGATACTCTGTTCCAGTACCCAGTTGCCGATAGGAATGATCGTTCCGTTCTTCTCCGCAATGGGAATGAATTTTGCCGGACTGATCATTCTGCCGTTGCCATCCTTCCAGCGGATCAGTGCCTCCACGCCCCGCAGTTTACGGTTGCCCGCATAATACTGGGGCTGATAATACAGCAGAAAATTATTCTCAAAAACAGCCTCTTTTAATTTGCTGTCCAGTTCTACATTTTTCAGGAAATCGTTCAGGATCGGCGTATCGAAATACTGGATCCGGTTCTTGCCCATGGCTTTTCCCTTGAACATTACGATTTCCGCACAGTTGATCAGTTCCAGTGCGGAAGTCGCAGCCTCCGGATATTCCGCCACACCGACACTTACGGTGATGTTCAGAACCTGCCCGCCCACCAGATAAAACGGCTCCCTGGTGCGCTTAACGATCTTCTTATGAATATGTTCCACACTTTTGTTCCCACAAGGATCATAAATGGCCATGCAGTAGACATCACTGGTCAGGTGGCAGACGATCACATCATCCCCGTTAAATTCCTTCAGAAAAGAGCCAAACTGCTGTACCAGTTCGTCCCCCGCCACGATTCCCAGTCCGTCATTTACCTTGCGGAAATCATCAATATCAATAACAAGCACGCTGACCAGCCGGTTATCCTCTTTGGCCCGACGAAGAAATTCGGTCAGAAGACGCACAAAATAATTACGGTTGTACAGTCCAGTCAGACTGTCGTAATACGCCATGTAGAGAAGCTCTTCGTTCTGTGTTTTCTGTTTGGTGATATTCTGTACCACAATAATCTGATCCGTCGGCCTGCCATCTTCGTAGAAAATCCTGCTGGAAAACTGCAGCCAGGTCTTCTTTCCCCTCTGCATACATTCCACAGAGTCCGTCTCCCGACCGCTCTTTTCCAAAAACAGCATTTCCCGAAGTGCCAACACATACGGTTCGTCCACCATCTCCTGAAGTTTTACAAAATCTCTTCTGTCCAGAATCTGGAAGTCAAAGAAATCATCCCATTTTCCCAGCGTAGTGACTGTATTCTTTTCAAAAGAATAGTAGATATAAGCATAATCCATGGTATCGCACAACAGACGATACATTCTCTCCTTAGCGCTCAGTTTCTGATTCATTGCGCGCATAAGATCCAGCTGATAGCGTAACTCGTTCATAACCCCACTCACCCTTTATTTTTTGGTGATGTAACCCTGTGCTTTCAAAAGTTCTGCGCAAAGCAATGCTCCCCCAGCTGCTCCACGTAAGGTATTGTGTGACAAACCTACGAACTTGTAATCATATACGGTATCTTCTCTCAGACGACCTACACTGATACCCATACCGTTCTCGAAATCAACATCCAGAGCCACCTGAGGTCTGTTGTCCTCCTCCAGATACTGGATAAACTGCTTCGGTGCGCTGGGAAGTCCCAGTCTCTGAGGCTCACCGCTGAAGGTGACCAGTTTCTCGATCAGCTGCTCCTTGGTGGGCTTCTTACGGAATTTAACAAATACGGCTGCGGTATGTCCGTTCAATACCGGAACACGGATGCACTGACAAGTGATCACGGGAGAAGTTGCGGGAACGATCTTATCGCCTTCCACTTTACCCCAGATACGTAAGGGTTCTTTCTCACTCTTCTCTTCCTCACCACCGATGTAAGGAATGATATTGCCTACCATCTCGGGCCAGTCCTTAAAAGTCTTGCCTGCGCCGGAGATTGCCTGATAAGTGGTTGCTACCACTTCGTAAGGCTCGAATTCCTTCCATGCGGTCAGAACCGGTGCATAGCTCTGGATGGAGCAGTTGGGCTTTACAGCGATAAATCCTCTGGTGGTTCCCAGTCTCTTCTTCTGTGCCTCGATGATCTGGAAATGTTCGGGATTGATCTCGGGTACTACCATGGGAACATCGGGGGTCCATCTGTGGGCACTGTTGTTGGATACCACAGGGGTTTCGGTCTTTGCGTATGCTTCCTCGATGGCCTTGATCTCATCCTTGGTCATATCTACCGCACTGAATACGAAATCAACCTGTGCGGCTACTTTTTCTACTTCATTGACATTCATGACTACCAGCTTTTTCACAGCTTCGGGCATGGGAGTGGTCATCTTCCAACGGTCACCCACGGCCTCCTCATAAGTCTTGCCTGCGGAACGAGGGCTGGCAGCAATGGTCGTTACCTCGAACCAGGGATGGTTCTCCAACAGAGAGATAAATCTCTGACCTACCATACCGGTTCCGCCCAGGATACCTACACGTAATTTTTCACTCATTTTTCATTTCCTCCTCATCTTTGTGCATTTTTATTTTATCTGCAAAAGACCTGTTCAGTTTCCACTTACTGAATGCGGTCTTCCAAAGCCTGTTGATATACTTCTATGGCATTTGTTTTCAGGTATTCTTTATTTTTCTCAATGACCTGCTTCATCATTTCCGCACCGGGAGCACCGATGGTCAGCCGCTTTTCCACACAGGTCTTTAAGGAAATGGCATCGTAAATGTCCTCATCAAACTTATCACTGATGGAACGTAATTCTTCCAGGCTCAGGGCATCAATGGAAGTATCCTTTTCAATACAATACAGTACCAGGCGTCCGATAATGCCGTGAGCATCCCGGAAAGGTACGCCCTTACCTACCAGATAATCTGCGGCATCCGTAGCATTGGTAAATCCGTTCATGGCACTCTTTGCCATACGGTCCTTACGGAACTTCATGGTCTTTATCATGCCGGTAAATAAGGCAATACAGTCCGCTGCGGTATCCATGGCATCAAAAGCCATCTCCTTGTCTTCCTGCATGTCTTTATTATAAGCAAGGGGCAGTCCCTTCATTGTGGTAAGTAACGCCATCAGGGCACCGTAGACTCTTCCGGTCTTGCCTCTTACCAGTTCGGCGATATCCGGGTTCTTCTTCTGAGGCATAATGCTGCTTCCAGTGGAATAGGCATCGTCCAGTTCCACGAACTGGTACTCATTGGAATTCCAGATAATGATTTCTTCGCTGAAACGGCTTAAATGCATCATGATCGTGGAAAGTGCGGAAAGGAACTCGATCAGATAATCTCTGTCCGCCACGGAATCGATACTGTTTAATGTCGGTCCTTCAAAACGAAGCAGCTTTGCGGTATACTCACGGTCTAACGGATACGTGGTACCGGCCAGTGCTCCTGCTCCCAGAGGACAATAATTCATACGTTTGTAAATATCGGCCAGACGCTGTCTGTCCCTCTTGAACATTTCAAAATAGGCACCATAATGATGAGCCAGAGTAATGGGCTGTGCCTTCTGTAAATGGGTGAATCCCGGCATATAGGTCTCTAAGTTGTTCTCCATGGTGTCCAGAATGGCTTCCAGAAGCTTTTCCAGAAGTCCGTCTGTCTCTGCCACTCTCGCTCTGGTATAGAGACGCATGTCCAACGCCACCTGGTCGTTACGGCTGCGTCCGGTGTGAAGCTTTTTTCCTGCATCACCGATCCGGTCGATCAGGGTTGCCTCTACAAAACTGTGGATATCCTCCTGGGTTTCGTCGATTGTAAGCTTTCCGGCATCCACATCCTCCAAAATACCGGTCAGTCCTTCGATAATGCTCTTTTTCTCCTCCTCGGTGAGGATTCCCTGCTTTGCCAGCATGGTGGCATGTACGATACTTCCGGTGACATCTTCATGAAACAATCTCTTATCGAATGTTATGGACGCATTGAAATCAAATACCAGCTGATCGGTCTGTTTCGTAAAGCGTCCTCCCCATAATTGTGCCATGGTCATTCTCCCATCTTTTTATTCTGTCAGCAGCCTATCAGACAATTTTTCTCATAGACATTGATTGCAATTAATCATATCACAAACGACACTTTAATGCAATACAGTGAATTTCATCACTTTCGGGTAGCAAAAACACTTTTTTCTTTTAAATTCATACTATAACAATAAATATTCAAGTTAAGGAAGTATGCCTTTTTATGGGAGCTCTCATCGAATTAAAAAACATAGGTTACTCCTATCATAATCTGGCGGGCGAGACCGGTGCCATAAAAGATGTCTCCTTTCAGGTGGAGGAAGGGGAATTTGTCGCTTTAGTAGGTCCCAGCGGCTGCGGGAAGTCCACGCTGCTGTCTATCATTGCGGGACTGCTTGCTCCGGAGACCGGCACCATCGTAGTCAACAATCCCGACGGATCCCTTCACTATCCCCGTGTCGGCTATATGCTGCAGCACGATCATCTCTTCGAATGGCGTACCATCTACCAGAATGTCACTCTGGGACTGGAGATTCATCATGCTCTTACCAAAGAGCGTACCGACTATGTGAAACAGCTTCTGTCCGACTATGGTCTGGAAAGCTTTCAGGATAAACGTCCCAGCGAATTGTCCGGCGGCATGAAGCAGCGTGCTGCCCTGATCCGCACCCTTGCCCTGGATCCCCAGCTGCTCCTTCTGGATGAACCCTTCAGCGCCCTGGATTACCAGACCAGGCTCATGGTATCCGCGGATATCTGCCGGCTGATCCGGCAGGCTGGTAAGACTATGATTATCGTCACTCACGATCTGTCGGAGGCCATCAGTCTGGCCGACAAGGTCTATGTACTGTCTGCGAGGCCGGCGACGATCAAGGCCGTTCTCCCCATCCGGCTCACGCTTCCGGATGCATCACCGCTGGCTGCCAGAAATGCGCCAGAATTTCCATATTATTTCAAACAACTCTGGGAGGAATTAACGGATGAGACCACAAACTAAACAACCTCTGACCGTTCAGGAACAATATCTTCGAAAACACAAAAGCCATCACAGACAGGTCTCCTTCCTGCGCTTTTTTCTTCTGGGAATCTTTTTACTCCTGTGGGAAGTAAGTGCAGATCTTGACTGGATCGACAGTTTCTTTTTCTCCAGTCCCCACAGAGTCATTCTGTGCCTTGGAGAATTATGGACAGAGCGATCCCTTCCGATGCATATCGGTATCACACTGTTAGAAACGATCCTGAGTTTCCTGCTGGTATTTTTCGTCAGTCTTCTGTTATCCACTCTGCTGTGGTTTTCCAGGCAGCTGTCGGAGATCTTAGAGCCTTATCTGGTACTGCTCAACAGCCTTCCGAAATCCGCTCTGGCTCCTCTGTTTATTGTCTGGCTGGGCACCGGGATCAACACCATCATCATTGCTGGAATCTCTGTGGCAGTATTCGGATCCATCATCAGCTTTTACACCGCCTTTCATCAGGTAGATCCGGAAAAGGAGATTCTGATCCGCACACTGGGTGGAAACCGCAAGGATATCTTTTTCAAAGTGGTACTGCCGGGATCCATTCCCACCCTGCTCAGTACCACCAAAGTCAATATCGGGCTGTCCCTGGTAGGTGTTATCATCGGGGAATTTCTCGCCGCCAGACGGGGACTGGGCTACCTGATCATCTACGGTTCCCAGGTCTTCCAGCTGGATATGGTGATCAGTTCCATCTTACTGCTATGTGTGATTGCCATGCTGCTCTATCTGCTGACACAGTCTCTGGAACATTACAGCAAAAAGCACCGCAACTGACCTTTCGGAGATCCGCAGGCGTTTTCGACTTACGGTCTCCTACATAATTTACGGCTTTGTGAAACGTTCTGCGAAAATAATAAATTTTACAGTTGCAAAATTTCCCAAGAACATATATAATAACCTAGTCCGCTGAAATAGCTCAGTTGGTAGAGCACTTCACTCGTAATGAAGGGGTCGTGGGTTCGAGTCCCATTTTCAGCTTATATGTATTAAAAAAGAGAAAGCTTTTCGCTTTCTCTTTTTTTGTAGTAACTCTTCAGAGCCATGCAAAACTGCGTTCTGCAAATGTCTGCTTATCTTGCACCTTTGTCGTAGATCACTCCCAGTGCTCTCGGTGCACCGTTCTGTTTGGAGAAGAATACCAGAAGCAGCAAAGTCAGTACATAAGGCAGGATCATGACCAGATCCTGATAACTGCTGGGCATCTGCAGTACCTGTACCAGACGGTATCCACCGGATCTGGCAAATCCGAACAACAGACACGCTCCCAGAGTCGGCAGGATACGCCAGTTGCCGAAGATCAGTGCCGCAATAGCCAGATAACCGTAACCTACATAAATACTGGAGGAAAAGTTCGCGGAAATGGAATACGCGAAACAGATACCTCCCAGTCCCGACAACGCACCACAGATCATAATGGCTGCCAGACGGATCTGTCCCACCTGTCTTCCGGCCGCATCCACTGCATGGGGATTGTCACCGCAGGCACGCAGATGCATGCCGAAGCGGGTCTTATACATCACAAACCACGCCACGAAAGCCACTACCACAATCACCAGTTCAAAAGGATACAGATTGGTAAATACCGCTCCCAGTACCGGAATCTTAGAGATTCCCGGGATGGTAATTCTGGAAGAAACAGTCAGTACGAACTTATCGGACGTAGCACCAAATACCACTCTGTTGAACAGCTTCGTTAAATATGCGGTCAGCGCCATGGCCAGAATATTGACTACCACACCACTGATAACCTGATTGGCCTTGAACTTCAGACATAACATGGCATGAATCAGTGCAAACAGACTTCCGCCCACAGCCGCCATAACCATGGCAATGTAGAAAGGCGCCAGAGAGTCTCCGGCAAAGTTTCCCGCAATGGCAACCGCCACGAATGCACCGATAAAGGCGCCAAAACCCTGTAAGCCTTCTACCGCCAGCATGGTCACACCGGATTTCTCACAGTAGATACCGCCAATTGCCATAATAAATAAAGGTAATGCAAAGGATAACCCGTCAATGATCACAATATCCATTTATTTGTCCTCCTTTGTCTTGTTGGTTTTCTCTCTTCTGCTTCGTTCCATCTTCCACTTGATGTAAGCATTACATGCGCTGAACAAAAGGATGATACCGGTGATAACGGATGCAATCTCCGCATCCACGCCGGCCGCTGATTTCATATAAGTACTTCCCTTGCTGATCAGGGTGATCAGCATAGTAGAAAATACAATACCGAAGGGATTGTTGTTACCAAGCAGGGATACCGCAATGGCATCAAATCCGGTACTGATCAATACCTTTGGCTGAATGGATCCCACATAGCCCAGATAATAAGTCACACCGGCAAGTCCGGCCAGTGCACCGGAAATCGTCATGGACAGTACCATGCTTCTGCCTACCTTGATACCTGCATATTTTGCAGCACTGCGGGAATAGCCCACAGCCTTCAGTTCATAACCAAGCTTTGTCTTCTCTAACAGGAACCATACAGCCACCACCGTAAGCAGAGCCAGAATAATTCCCAGCGGAATATCCATTTTCAGATTGCCCACCATGGTATCCATCAGTGTCAGCCTGGAAGCTGCGGAGATTTCCTTTGACTGTCTGGAGACCGGATCCACGAAAAAGGTATTGATGAAGAAACTGATCACATACTGGAACGTATAGTTTAACATAATAGAGGAAACGACCTCATTGATATTAAACCGGTATTTCAGGAAGCCGATCAGTGCCCCCACCAGACCACCGACGATCAGGCCAATGATTACTACCAGCGGCTTTGCCAGCACGGCGTTCAGACTGCTGTAGCCCACAACGATGCTTGCGGTAAATCCGGCTGCCAGCATCTGTCCGGAGACGCCGATATTAAACAGTCCGGCGCGGAGTGCTACCGCCACAGCCAGTGCCGCGTAGATCATGGGGGTAAAATAGTTCACATAACTCATAAAGTCCGTCAGCATACTCTTGTAGCTGGCGTAGGAGGACTTGGGTGCCAGTCCGCCTCCCTGTAGAAGTGCGTAATAAGCCTTAAAGGGATTGGAACCGGTCACAGCGATGATCACACCACCTGCCACAAGACTACAAAGGATCGCAAGGAGAGGAATCTTTACCGCATTCCATAATTTTGTAAATTTTTTCATGGTCTTATGCCTCCTTCTCCTTGTTTTTTACGCCCATCATGAACTCTCCCACTTCATTGGTGGTCAGTTCACTGGCTTTGGCGATCTTCTGTATGCTTCCGTTATAAATAACTGCGATGGTATCCGCACAATTCATGATCTCATCCAATTCCAGAGAGATCAGAAGGATTGCCTTGCCCTTGTCTCTCTCTGCAATGATCTGCTTGTGGATATTCTCTATGGCACCGATATCCAGTCCACGGGTGGGTTGCACAAAGATCATCAGGGAGGAATCCTGTTCCACTTCTCTGGCAATAATGGCTTTCTGCTGATTACCACCACTCATGGAACGTACCACTGTCTTGCTGCCCTGGCCGCTTCGGATATCGTATTTTTCTATCAGTTTTTCACTGTTGTCTTCAAAAATCTTCTGATCCAGTACTCCCTTATGACAGAACGGCTCTTTGTAATAATTACGAAGCGCCAGATTCTCCGAAAGGGTAAAATCCATGACCAGTCCGTAATTCTGTCTATCCTCGGGAATATAGGAAATTCCTTCGGTCGTTCGTTCTCTGATAGACAGGTTCGTAATGTCTCTGCCGTTTAACAGGATCTTGCCGGAACGCACCGGTACCAGTCCCGCAATAGCATCTGCGATTTCTACCTGTCCGTTGCCTGCCACACCTGCGATCGCAACGATCTCACCGGAATGTACCTCCAGAGATACATCCTTTACCACCTGGAAATCCTGTTTATTGTAAACATTCAGTTTCTCGATACTGAGTATGGTCTTACCCGGTTTTGCAGGCTCTTTTTCTGTCTCAAAATTCACTTCACGGCCTACCATTTTGTTGGCCATAACTTTGGTGGACGTGGTAGCCACATCCATGACATCCATCAGACGTCCGTGGTTCAGGATGGCACATCTGTCCGCGATCCGTTTGATTTCTTCCAGTTTATGTGTGATCAGGATGATAGTCTTGCCGTCATCCCGCAGAGATTTGATAATATCCAACAGGAAATCGATCTCCTGCGGTGTCAGAACCGCTGTGGGTTCATCAAAAATGAGGATCTCCGCTTCTCTGTAAAGCATCTTTAAGATCTCTACTCTCTGCTGTGTAGAGACATTAATGTCGCTGATCACATCGGTGGGGTTCACTGCCAGTCCGTATTTTTCCGAAAGGTTCCGGATATCCTGATTGGCCTTCTTCATATCCACTACCGGAATACATCCCAGCACCTTCTTCACCGGCTCCATACCCATTACGATATTCTCAGCAATGGTGTAGTTGGATACCAGTTTGAAATGCTGGTGTACCATACCGATGTTTAATTTGGTGGCATGATTGGGAGATTCCAGCTTCACCTTTTCACCCCGGATATAGATCTCTCCTTCATCCGGTTCGTACATTCCGAACAGCATACTCATCAAGGTGGATTTTCCTGCACCATTTTCTCCCAGAAGGGCAAAGATCTCTCCCTTTTTGATCTGGATCGTCACATCGTCATTGGCTACGATCCCGGGAAAACGTTTGGTGATGTGTTTCATCTCAACAATATATTCCGACATGTTCATCCTCATTTCTGTACATTTTCCTGCCTAAACAGCAGTTTAAACAAGAAGAAGGTGACAGTTCCTCACCATCACCTTCTTGTGAATCCATTCTTCCTACCAGGTAAAGGTCTCCGGAGTTACACCGTTAAAGTTTGCCGCAGGAACGATCTTGCCTTCCTTTAACAGAGCCTGTGCTGCATTGATCTTCTCAATAGCCTCTGCGGTGAGCTGGCATCTGCCTTCCTCACTTACGAAACCGGTAGCATCATCTGCTGCGGTCAGAGTCACATTAGCACCTTTGAAGGAACCGTCTTTTACTTCGTTCAGTACGTTGTAAACAGTATCATGCATTACCTTCAGGCCACTGGTCAGAACGATATTGCTGTCACCGTTTGCACCGTCATCATACTGGTCAACATCACAACCGATCACCTTAACGCCTTCAGCTTCCTTTGCAGCGGTGAATACACCGTTACCGGAACCACCTGCTGCTACGAACAGGATGTCCACGCCTTCAGCGATCAGAGCATTACCCAGTACCTTACCGGTAGCTTCATCGGAGAAGTTACCAACATAGTTACCGCCTACGTTAGCGCCGGTAACATCGGTACCTGCGTAAGAAGGAAGCTCTACTACTTCTACGTTCATGCCTTCGGTACCGTTCACATACTTAACACCGCACTCGAAGCCATACTGGTAGTTCACGTTGGAAGGATATGCAATACCGTTTACTACTGCTACCTTACCTGTGGTGGTAGACAGAGCTGCAGCCATACCTGCATAGAAACCACTCTCCTGCTCAGCATAGTAAGCAGCGTATACGTTGTCGATCACCTGATCTGCGGTTACTTCGGTACCATCAACGGTAGGCCAGGAATCGATCAGGATGAACTTGGTATCCGGATTCTCCTGTGCCAGATTGCCGATACCTGCAAACTGGAAACCACAGCATACAATAACATCATAATCAGCTACAACATCAGCTACAGCCTGAACAGCTGCTGCGCTGTCACCGGTCTCCTCACGGATGGGGGTTACGGTTGCATTCGGATTCTCCTCAATGAACTTCAGAACACCGTTGTAGTTGTCCTGATTGAAGGAACCGTCATCCACGCCGGAGGGGCTGGATACGATAGCGATCTTCAGACCGGGTTCTTCACTGCTGCTCTCTGCAGTTGTTGCAGTGGTGGTAGCTGCCGCACTGGATTCTGCATTGGTGTCAGCATTGGTGCTGCCGCATGCTACCAGAGAAACAGCCATGACAGATGCAAGTGCAAGTGCCAGAAACTTTTTCATAATTTTTTCCTCCTAAAAATGTAAATATTAAAACATTGAATCACAACGGTAATATTATCATTATAGTCTGTAAAATTCAATATCTATTTTTAATTAACGCATATGCACATCCATCTGCGGGAACGGTATTTCAATTTCTGCTTTATCAAGTGCATACTTACACTGTTCGGTAATACGCCATTTTCCCTGCCAGAAATCCTCATTTTTGAACCAGCAGCGTACACATAGGTTGATTCCGGAGTCTGCCAGTTCATCTACAAATACAAAATGCTCTCTTTCCTTTATAGTATCGGGATCTTCAGAGAGAACCTTTGTCAGAACTTCCTTTGCCTTCTTAATATCTGCGCTGTAAGCAATAGACACCTTCACATCACATCGCCTGGATTCGGCAGCAGTGACATTCACAATGGTGTTATTTGCCAGATTGCCGTTTGGAAGAATAATCGTCTGATTATCATAGGTTAACAGCTTTGTATAGAAGATCTGGATCTCTTTTACTGTACCTTCCTTACCGGAGGAGCCTTCCACAATGTAATCTCCCACCTTAAACGGCTTCAATAATAAAATCAGCACACCGCCCGCCAGATTAGACAGACTTCCCTGCACTGCCAGACCGATGGCCACGCCGGCCGATCCCAGCAACGCAACAATGCTGGCTGCGTCCACGCCGAAGGAGGACGCCAGTGTCAGGATCAGTATTATATATAAAGAAGCTTTTACAAAAGAGTCCACGAACTGGATCACACCGATCTCTGCTCCCGCCCGGTTCATAGATTTACGGATGATCTTGCGGATCAGCCTGATCAGCTGCATTCCAATGAAAAAGAATACCAGTGCCAGTCCGATCCGGATGCCAAGATTCAGTGCCTTTTCCGGCAGGGTATCCAGGAAAGATGCGATCAGTCCTTCTTTTTTCTGCACCTCTTCAATTACGTTATCTGTCAGATCCATGTTGCCTTATTTCTCCTGTTTTCTTTTTGTAGTCTTGCCTGCGGTCTTGCGGATCGGTGTATTCTTGCGGATACGTTTCTCGATCACTTTTTCCAGTTCTGCCTCGGTATAAGGAATAAACTGCAGAATGCTTAAGGAAAGGGGAGCCATTTTCACGGTAACGGACTGCTTTTTGTCATCCCATTCCACGTCCTCCGCACGTTTCACACGGTCATTGACCACACCGGTACCGCCATATTGCACAGCATCCGTGTTCAGGATCTCCTTGTATTTTCCCTCGTAAGGCACACCTGTGGTGATCTCTCTGGGTACTCCGGAGAAGTTTGCTACGACCAGAAGCAGTTCCTCTGCCTCTTCTCCCTTACGCACAAAGCTTACATAGCATTCATTGGCAGAGATCTCGTTCATCCACTGGAAGCCTTTGGCCTGATCATCGCATTCATACAATGCCTTATTCTCTCTGTAAAGTACATTCAGATCCTTCACCAGTTTCTGGACACCGGCATTTTCCTTCTGTTCCTCCAGCTGCCACTCTACCTGACGCATTTCGTTCCATTCTTTCTCTTCCGCCAGATCCTGTCCCATGAAGAGAAGCTTCTTGCCGGGATGGGTCATCATATAACCGTAAGTCAGACGTAAATTAGCAAGCTTCTGTGCCCTGTCTCCAGGCATTTTACCAAGCAGAGTTCCCTTGCCGTGTACCACTTCATCATGGGAAAATACCAGCATGAACTTCTCACTGTAGGCATAGATCATGCTGAAAGTAAGCTCTCCGTGGTGGTGGCTGCGGAAATAGGGATCGTATTTGATATAATCCAGATAGTCATTCATGAAGCCCATGTTCCACTTCAGGTCAAATCCCAGTCCGCCTTCATCCAGTGATCCGGTGATCATGGGAAATGCCGTGCTTTCCTCTGCAATGGACAATACCCCGGGATCTCTCTTTTTGAGGATTGAATTAAAGTGTTTGATCAGCTCGATGGCTTCCAGATTCTCATTACCACCGTACATATTGGGAATCCATTCCCCGTCCTGTTTGCCGTAGTCCAGATAAAGCATACTGGCTACCGCATCCATCCGGATACCGTCTGCATGATATTTTTCCACCCAGAATAAAGCATTGGCGATCAGGTAATTGGATACCTGGGGACGGCCGTAGTTGTAGATCAGCGTTCCCCAGTGAGGATGGCTTCCCTGCCTGGGATCCTGATGCTCATAGAGACAGGTGCCGTCAAAGCCGGACAAACCGTAAGTATCTCTGGGAAAATGTGCCGGTACCCAGTCAAGGATCACGCCGATTCCCGCCTTATGCAGTTCATTCACGAAGAACATAAAGTCCTCCGGTGTACCGTATCTGGCGGTAGGGGCATAATAACCGATCACCTGATAGCCCCAGGAAGCATCCAGAGGATGTTCCATAACCGGCATCAGTTCCACATGGGTGTATCCCATTTTTTTTACATAGTCAATGACCTTCGGAGCGATCTCACGATAGTTCGCATAATCCTGTCCCTCGTCCGGCGTCACAAAGCTTCCCAGATACATTTCATACACACTGACCGGAGCATTTCCGCACTGGTAGCTTTCCCTTTTTTTCAAGAATTCGCTGTCATCCCACGAAAAATCTCGCAGGTCAGCGATGACGGAAGCTGTCTCCGGTCTCTTCTGCGCGGCGTTGCCGTAAGGGTCTGCTTTCAGATAAGTCAGTCCACCTTTGATCTTCAATTCATATTTATAGCAGTCTCCTGCTTCTGCGCCGGGAATGAACAATTCGAAAATACCGGAATCTCCCAGGCGTCTCATCTGGTGGATTCGTCCGTCCCATCCGTTGAAATCCCCCACTACACTGATGCGCATGGCGTTCGGTGCCCAGACGGCAAAATAGGTTCCACTCTCTCCGTCCAGTTCCATGGGATGTGCGCCCAGTTTTTCATAAATGGTGTAATGAACACCGACTGCAAAACGATCCATATCTTCCTTCGTGATCTGGGGAACATGCCGGTAAGCATCGCCGCAGATCATTCTGTGGGCTTCACGCTCTTCTGTCTTTCCATATTCCACCACATATTCATAAGGTGCCATCTTCCCGGCATTTATCAGGGCTGCGAAATAACCTTCTTCGTCTGCCTGTTCCATAGGGACATCTGCCAGAAAAGCTTCGCCTACCTGTCCTGTCTTCTTCCAGTGGATCGTCACCTTTTCTGCTCCCGGGAAGAATGCCTGTACCAGCATTTTACTTCCCTGCTTATGAGGTCCTAACAGTTCATGGGGATTATCACATTCAGCATAAGTGATTTCTTCTATCTTTGCCCAGTTCATCAGTTTATAAAGTTTGTTTGTCATATTCCCTCTTTTCTGCGGCGTGTAGTCTGCTGCATTCTATTCTGTCACTATTTTGCTTATCCGGTCGTAGGTATTACCGCTCTATCTCATGCAGAAACAGACCGCTGCGCAGCTTCGGCTCGAACCAGGTGGACTTCGGAGGCATCAGACGTCCCGCATCCGCCACTGCAAAAAGTTCCCCGATGGAAGTAGGATACATGGAAAATGCCACCTTCATATCGGTATGTACTCTCCGCTCCAGTTCCGCAAGTCCCCGGATACCTCCCACAAAATCGATCCGCTTATCTGTCTTTGGATCTTCGATTCCCAGAACAGGATTCAACAGGTAATTTTGTAAAAGAGATACATCCAGTCCTTCCACAGCATCTTCGCTCCGAATCTCCTTCTTCGCTGTAAGACAGTACCACTCATCTTCCAGGAACATACCGAAAGCTCCTTTTTTCTCCGGCCGGTAAGGAATACGTCCTTTTTTCTCTATCATAAAATGTTCTTCGATGGCTGCCAGGAACGCATCGACATCCATACCGTTTAAATCCTTCACCACCCGGTTATAATCCAGGATCTGCAGTTCTTCATCTGGGAAAATCACCGACAGGAAATAATTGAATTCCTCTTCTCCCGTATAATCCGGATGCTGCTCTCTGCGCTTTAATCCCACCTTTACCGCTGAGGCACAACGATGATGACCGTCCGCAATATAAATAGCCGGGATCTTTGCAAACGCCTCTTCAATCATTGCCACATCCGCAGCCTCCGAAATCACCCACACACGATGTTCGATGCCGTCCTCACTGACAAAATCGTATACCGGTGTCTGTGTTTTGATCTCTCCGATCTTGTTCTGCAGTTCCTCTTTCGCCCGATATGCCAGGAAAATGGGCCCCGTCTGCATACTGCAGGTATCTACATGGTGGATACGGTCTTCCTCCTTATCCGCTCTGGTATTTTCATGCTTTTTGATCACATTGTTCCGGTAATCGTCAATAGAGGCACAAGCCACTACACCAGTCTGGCTGTTCCCGTCCATGGTCAGTTCATACAGATAGAAACATGGCGTCGGATCCTGTACAAATTTTCCTTCCTGAATTTTCTCCCGAAGCAGCTGATCCGCTTTCTCATACACACAGTCCGCATATGTGTCTACTTCCTCGCCAAACTGCGTCTCCGCCCGATCAACCGCCAGAAAAGAGTCCGGATTCTTCTTCACCACTTCACACGCTTCCTCCCTGTTATATACATCATAAGGAAGCGCCGCAATCCTTTTCTCCATCCCCTGGCAGGGACGATATGCCCTAAATGGTCTGATCTGTGCCATACTCCTACCTCCCAATTTCTATATGTTCTTATTTTACCAAATCCCATCTCATATCACAAGGTTATTTAAATAAGCAAGCAGCCCCGGATGGGTGTAAGAATAAGCAGGCCGTAAGCAGACGTCGGCACTTAGCGGGCGTATTCTGACCGCTTATGTGCCGTTACGCTCTGCGACAGAGCGAAAGCGTGCCGCGTTTCTTACCCCAGCCGAGGCTGCGGGGGGTTATTACTAAAATAATACCTACCCCAACTTATGGAACAAAATACAGTTGGGCATATTGACCTTCATTGCCGGTCCATTCATGATCATCGTTCCATGCTCCAGATCAATATGGAAGAAGGTCATCGTATTACTTTCATGATTCAAAGACACCAGAAACTTATTGTCCGGGAAAAACTCTGCATCCTTGGGATACTCACCGCTGATCGGCAGCAGGAAGTTCTTCTTCAAAAGTCCTGTCTTCTTGTCTACATCAAATACGATAACAGAATTATCCCCTGCAATGGAACTGAGCAGATAATTGTAATCCAATGAAAAACTGAAGGCGCTGGCACTGTTAGTGTTGCCTCTGGTCAGCTTGATCAACTCTACCGTCTGGATCTTCTCAAAGGTAGGGTCGTTATTATTGTCCGCATATTCGTATACATCAATATAACACTTTAATTCATGGAGAATGTAAATATACTTGCCATCCTCGGAAATCTTGATATGACGGGGTGCGGATTCCATCTCACTGCGGATGATATCCTCCAGCTTTACCTTGCCCTTCTCCACATCAAAACGATATACATTGACATGATCCATACCCTGATCTGCCACCAGAAGATACTTATTATCATGTGTCATGCGGGCACAGTTGATATGGGGACGGAAATTCCGCTCTGCCATACTGCCCAGACCCTTGTGGTAGATTTCATCAGTGATTTCGCCGATGGAACCGTCCTCTTTCAGTCTGAGTACTGTCAGCTTACCGTCATGATAACCGGCTACAAACAGATACCGATCCGTATAATCCGTAGAAACATAGCAGCCTCTCATACCATTGATTGGTGCAAAGTTGATCAGCTCCAGATCTCCGTCCGGCTGGATGGTATAAGCCTCCACACCAAAATCCGTTATAGAATAAAGAAACTTTCCGTTGTGGGAAATGGTCAGATAGGAAGAGTTCGTGATCTCTACCTTATCTTTCTCCTTAAAACGGCCGTTTTTCATATCCACATCATATATTCTGATGCCATGACTGTCCCCCTGTGTGTAACTGGAAATGTAGGCAACATATTTTCCCTTGCTCATGACCGGATCCTCCTTAGCGTTCTATGTCTTTTTTATGTTTATAAATATAGCACAATTCTGAAAATTGTGAAACATTTTTTCTGCAAAATTCCCGAAAAATACTCCTGTTTTTTCCACAGGGTAAAGTTTATGTAAATTAGGCCAGAAATTGCAAAACTTCACATTGACTTTCCGTGTATTTACGTATAATATTAATTCGACTTGCAAAAAATTTTCATTTAGGTTTTTCGAAGATTTTTTGCAGGATTTTTTACATCAGGAAGGAAAAAATTGATGAAAAATGCTTTAGTCAATTTAGTGAACATCTCAAAATCATTTGACAATCAGATGGTTCTGGATGATCTCAATCTGTACATCCGCGAGAACGAGTTTCTGACTCTGTTGGGCCCCAGTGGCTGCGGAAAGACTACAACCCTCCGTATCTTGGGCGGTTTCGAGACCCCTGATAAAGGTCAGGTCATTTTCGAAGGCCGGGATATCACTAACCTTCCACCCAATAAGCGCAATTTAAATACCGTATTCCAGAAGTATGCTCTTTTCCCTCATATGACCATTGCGGAGAACATTGCTTTCGGATTAAAGATCAGCGGTAAAAGTAAATCTTATATTAATGATAAAATTAAATATGCCCTGAAGTTAGTCAATCTGGACGGTTTCGAGAACCGTATGCCGGATTCCTTAAGCGGCGGTCAGCAGCAGCGTATCGCCATTGCCCGTGCTATCGTAAATGAGCCCAAGCTTCTGCTGTTGGATGAGCCTCTGGGTGCACTGGATCTGAAACTGCGTCAGGACATGCAGTACGAACTGATCCGTCTGAAAAATGAGTTGGGAATTACCTTTATCTATGTCACCCACGACCAGGAGGAGGCTCTGACCATGTCCGATACCATCGTGGTCATGAACCAGGGCTATATCCAGCAGATCGGCACTCCCGAAAGTATCTACAACGAGCCGGAGAACGCTTTCGTTGCCGACTTCATCGGTGACAGTAACATTATCGGTGCAACCATGATCAGAGATCGTCTGGTAGAGATCCTTGGTGCCCGCTTTGACTGTGTGGATACCGGTTTCGGAGAAAACAAGCCCGTCGACGTAGTCATCCGTCCCGAGGACGTGGAGCTGGTAGCACCGGAAGAAGGTATTATCCATGGTACACTGACCCATTCCATTTTCAAAGGTGTCCATTACGAAATGGAAGTTATGGCCAACGGTTTCGAGTGGCTGGTACAGTCCACGAAAATGGTTCCTGTGGGGACCAAAGTCGGCATCAAAGTGGATCCGTTCAACATCCAGATCATGAAGAAGCCGGAATCCGAGGATGAGGAGGCGATTGGTGTCAATGAATAAAAAATTATTATCGCTCCCTTTTATCTTCTGGTCAGCCATGTTTGTCATCGTGCCCCTGTGCATGGTCTTCTACTATGGTCTGACCGATAAGAGCGGTGCTTTTACGCTGGATAATATTCTGGCGATCGCAACCGCCGAGCATTCCAAGGCTCTGTGGGAAGCGCTGAAGTTATCCGTGATCAGCACTGTGATCTGCCTGCTTCTGGCATATCCCCTTGCCATGATCCTGTGTAACATGAATGTCAACCAGAACTCGTTTCTGGTATTGATCTTTATCCTGCCCATGTGGATGAACTTCCTGCTTCGTACCCTGGCATGGCAGACACTGCTTGAGAAGACAGGTGTCATCAACAGCATCCTCTCCACCCTGCATCTGCCGGCGTTAAATATTATTAATACACCCTCTGCCATCGTACTGGGTATGGTATACAACTTTTTGCCTTTTATGGTACTGCCTCTTTATAATGTACTGGTCAAGATCGACAAGAGCGTAATCAACGCCGCTTATGATCTTGGTGCCAACGGTGTGCAGACCTTTGTACGGATCATCTTCCCCTTAAGTCTGCCCGGCATGTTCAGCGGTATCACTATGGTATTTGTCCCCGCCCTGACCACTTTCGTGATCAGTAAGATCTTAGGCGGCAGCAAAATCCTGCTCATTGGTAATGTCATCGAACAGGAATTTACCCAGACCGGCAACTGGAATCTGGGAAGCGGACTTTCCATCGTACTGATGCTGTTCATTATCTTCAATATGGTGATCTCCGTAATCACGGATAAAGAGGGGGAGGCGAACACATTATGATCAAAACAACAGCACAGAAAATATATCTGGGGCTGATCTTTATCTTTTTGTATGCCCCCATCGTTACCTTGATCGTACTCTCCTTCAACGCCAGCAAGACCCGTGCAAAATGGGGAGGTTTTACGACCAAATGGTATGCTGCCCTGTTCCAGAACGAACAGATCATGCAGGCTCTGTGGAATACACTGGCGCTGGCTGTGTTGTCTGCACTGATTGCCACCTTCATTGGTACGATTGCCTGTATTGCCATGCAATCCATGAAGCGTACCAGCCGTACGATCCTTATGGGAATCACAAATATTCCCATGCTGAACGCAGAGATTGTTACCGGTATCTCCCTGATGCTTCTGTTCTTAAGCCTTGGAGCCAAATTTGGTTTTGGTACGATTCTGCTGTCACACATTACGTTTAATATTCCTTATGTGATCTTAAGCGTAATGCCCCGTATGAAGCAGTTGAACCCCAGCACGTATGAGGCCGCCCTTGACCTGGGTGCTTCCCAGACCTACGCCTTTTTCAAGGTGGTATTTCCGGATATCCTGCCGGGTATCCTTTCCGGTTTCCTGATGGCATTTACCATGTCACTGGATGATTTTATCATTACCCACTTTACCAAAGGTCCCGGTGTCGACACACTGTCCACCAAAATCTACACTGAGGTAAAGAAGGGCATCAAGCCGGAAATGTATGCATTGTCCACCATCATTTTTGTGACGGTACTGGTTCTGCTTTTACTGGTGAACTACATGCCCATGGCAAAGAAGAAGAAATAATTCTTTGAAAATAGATTCAGGAGGAAAAGAAATGAAAAAATTTATTGCACTGCTTCTGTGCGGTATCCTTACCGCAACTGCTCTGACCGGCTGCGGGTCCTCTTCCGCCGGTGGTGAAAACGGTGAAGTCATCGTCTACAACTGGGGTGAATATATCGATCCCGATACGATCACCATGTTCGAAAAAGAGACCGGAATCAAAGTGGTCTACGATGAGTTCGAGACCAACGAGATCATGTATCCCAAGGTAGAAGCTGGTTCTTCCGCTTATGATGTGGTATGTCCTTCCGATTACATGGTACAGAAAATGATTGAAAACGACCTGATCCAGGAACTGGATTATGACAAGATCCCCAATGCCAAGGAAAACATCGGTGCCGAGTATTATGAGCAGGCTGCCGCTTACGATCCCGGCAACAAGTACTGTGTTCCCTACTGCTGGGGAACTGTAGGAATCATCTATAATAAGACTCTGGTAGATACCCCTCCCACCAAATGGGCTGATCTCTGGGATGAAAAGTATTCCGATGAAATCCTGATGATGGATTCCATCAAGGACTGCTTCATGGTGGCACTGAAAAAGAACGGCTTCTCTTCCAACAGTCTGGACGAATCCGAACTGCAGATTGCCACAGAGGATCTGATTGCCCAGAAGCCTCTGGTACAGGCCTATGTAGTAGATCAGGTACGTGATAAAATGATCGGTGGCGAGGCTGCCATGGGTGTTATGTTCTCCGGCGATGCTCTTTATGTTATGAGCGAAAATGAGGATCTGGATTTCGTAATTCCCGAGGAAGGCACCAATGTCTGGATCGATGGCTGGGTAATCCCGAAGAATGCTCCCAACAAGGAAAATGCGGAGAAATTCATCGATTTCATGTGTCATCCGGATGTAGCACTGAAGAATTTCGAGTACATCACCTACGGTACTCCTAATACCGCCGCCAGAGAGCTGATCGAGGATGAAGATCTGAAGAATTCTCCCATTGCTTTCCCGGATCTGACGCAGTATAACAATCTGGAGACCTTCCTGTACCTCGGAGAGGACGGCGAAGAACTCTACAACAAATACTGGAAAGAAGTTATGTCCAACTAGTCTTTCAGACAAAACAAGCCCCTGAACTGCCAAGACAGTTCCGGGGCTTTCCTGTTACCCATATTTTCAGGAATTCTGCTCACATCCACAGGTCTCGCATCTTCCGTCATTTCTCCTGGAAAATGCCGGATCATCCACCGGTGTGAAATTCGGGAAATCCGGTCTGGGCGGTCTGCGGTCTCTGTCTCCACCGCGTCCCTCGTCTTCCAGACAACGTGCGCCGCAGGCATTCGAGCTGCCACAGGAACTACTGCTTCCGCAGGAGTTATTGGAATTCCCACAGGAATTGTTGTTTCCGCAGGAGCTGCGATTGCTGTTTCCTATACAGCTACAGCCGTTGCTACAGGAATTTCCACCACAAAATAGTAACAATAACAGAATGATACAGTTCATAGGATCCTCTACTTACCACTGTTTTTTACTATTCTATTCCGCTTTCTCCAGCTGGTGCCAGTCCATACACCGTTTATGCTGCACCAGTTCCTCTTTGATAAACCGGAAGGTCTTCTCCTCTCCCTCCTCTGCCAGCATTTCCAGCACATATAGCAATTTTGTCTTCGTCTCCGGATGAATGGGTGCCCTATCTGTCCCCTGATAATAGTAATCAAGAGGAGACCTGTCCGTGTATTCGCCTCCCATATAGACCTTGCTGGCAGCGATCCGATCCATGATCATTTCCGCAATATACTTATCCGGCATCGGCACCGGAGCCATTCCACCGGGCAGTGCCTGCATGCTGTAATCGATCCAGTATTCGTAATGATGTTTATTCCGGCCCTTATGGTGCAGCCAGGCGCTGGAATAACCGATGTCTTCTCGTTCCGCATTGTTTGGGCTGCGTGTCCCCTGATAGTATTTTGCCCCTACCCAGAACTCTGTGGGACTATACTTGGACATATCATGCAACAATCCCTGTTTATACAGACTTACCTTAAAGCAGCCCTTTGCCACAAGGATCTTATGATGTGTGATCGTTTTAAAATGTTTCCAGATATTCATTTCGTTCTATCATCTTTCTCCGGCAGCATCTGTTTTCTTTTTTAAAGATCTTGCCGAAACTTTTTTCTCCTTGTCCTGTGATGCTGCCATCACAACGCCTTCATATACGGCAATACTTCTGGGGGCAATGATCCCCGTCTGCTCTCTGGACTGTTCTTCTTTCTCCTGCACTGTCAGAGTATCTTCCGCCTTCTCCGTTGCCAGCACAAGATTCCATTCCATACCCTTCGGCAGCTTTGGAAATGCCAGTTTCTGCGGCTCCCAGTGCATATTCATGGCAACATAGAGGAAAGAATCCTCCCCACCCTGTGGTGTCTTTGCATACTTTCCGCAGTACATAATGCCTACATGCCGGTTATAGCTCTCTGTCTGGGGCCTCCAGGCATTCTGTCCGTGATAGGACAGATCCGGATAACCACAGGACAGGCTGTCCAGGATTCGCAGTTCTTCGACAGGGTGCAGGATCGGGTGAGCTTTCCGGAAAGCGATCATCTGTTTCCAGAAATTCAATAATTCCGCATTTTTCTCCTTATCCTGCCAGTTCAGCCAGGTAATTTTATTATCCTGACAATAGGGATTGTTATTTCCCTGTTGGGAATTACCGAATTCATCTCCCATGAAGATCAATGGTGTGGACTGGGTCAACAACAGCATACAAAATGCATTCTGCAATTGTTTTTGCCGGAGAGCCAGCACTTTTTTCCGTCTGGACGGTCCTTCCTCACCACAGTTCCAGCTGCAGTTATAATCGTTACCGTCGCGATTGCCCTCGCCGTTGGCTTCGTTGTGCTTATGGTCATAAGAAACCATATCCATCAGGGTAAATCCGTAATAATTAGACAGATAATGGATCCGTCCCATATTGGCGGGGATATGACGCATCTCATACAATACGCCCGATAGCATATTGTCATCTCCCTTAAGAAAACGACGCATGGTATACAGATAATCGTCCCGGTATTCCGCCAGATTCCGGTATTCCGGCTTCACTGCCGGATCATAGAGTTGCTCCGTATCAAAGGAATAATGCCACAGTTTTGTCCCGGACAATGCCGGATCTCCAGCCAGCATCTGAGCCGGTACTCCCTCCCCCATCAGATGAAAACCATCCACATGATAGGATAATACCCAGAATCTTAAAATATTCCCGATCTCTGCCGCATCCATTCCCCGGGGGAAATAGAACTGCAGGATCACTTCCATTTTTCGCTTATGGAATTCTTTTACCATAAGACGAAACTCTTCTGCCGGGTCTTCCCCTGCCGCATAGGCTGCCTTAGGCGCATAATAGAAGCCTTCCCGATAGCCCCAATAGTTCAGCACCCGGTAGCCGGGCAATTTACCTTCTCCGTTCTTTTCCCCCGCCACGGCCGCAAGCTCTCCGGAGGTCTTCGGCACCGTCTTCTCCGGTGTCTCATCGAATTCATAGACCGGTTGGAATTCCACGGTTGTCATACCGATTTCCTGCAGATAGTCCAGCTTCTCCACAACCCCTGCAAAGGTGCCTCGATGTGTTACCTGAGATGAGGCATGCATGGTAAAGCCACGCACATGAAGGCAATAGCAGGTGCTGTCTTCATAGGGAAGCATAGGGTGCATATCCTGTTCCCAGTCAAAATCTTCGTTGGGAAATACTGCAATGCGATCCGCAGGCTTACGTATTTTCCCATAAGCAGGCTTACGCAGGAACCCCTGTGCATGCAGATCCGGCACAGTACGCTCCCCTTCATAGAACTGATACCCGACATTTTCCGGCTCCAGTTCCAGATATTTACAGTACACATTTCCCATCCGTTCCTCCTGTCGAAACGGAACCCTGTGCGTTTTTTTTCCACTCTTTCTGTCATATATGAGAATGCCGCAATCCTTTTTCCCGGACGCATAGGCAAAACGGATGGCTCCGTCCTCCACATGCGCCCCCAGAGGGTAAGGCTTTATTGCATGCTTTTTTTCTGTCATTGTCATACCCCATCTTCCAGTTTTCTATCACTTACAGTCTCTTTGTCCATTTTTATTATAGTCTGTAAGTGTAAGAAAAACAAGCATTGCAAGAATATCCGTAAGCGGTTATAATAAAGGAACAAAGTACTGTTACACCCAATAAACATAACAGGAGGATTCCCATGGGTAAAAAAGAAAGCTATGAAGATGAAGAAATGACCGTTGAGCTGGAGCTGGAAGACGGCACTGTTGTCAACTGTGCCATCATTACCATTCTCACCGTAGAGGCCAAGGACTATATCGTACTGTTGCCTCTGGACGAGGACGGCGAAAACGAAGACGGAGAAGTATGGTTCTACGGATATTCCGAGAATCCGGATGACCCGAATGAAGAACCCATTCTCGCATACATTGAAGATGATGATGTCTACGAAAAGGTTGCCGATGCTTTTGATGAGTATCTCGACAGCTGTGAATTTGACGAGATCATCGATGATAACGATTCAGAGGAATAAGGAATCTGGAAGGGAACCTGGGACGCTCTCTCGTGCCTGTAAGGCAGAGAAGTTCCAGGTCTTTTTTTGCCCGTGTCATCGCCACATAGAAGATCCGTCGTTCCTCTTCACAATGCTCCGGCTCCCGGGAGCTTCCGTGGGGAAAGGTCTTCTCATTACAGTCCGGGATCCACACATGGTCGAATTCCAGTCCCTTTGCCGCATGTACCGTCAGCAGAGTGATCCCGCTGTTTTCCTGTTTTTCCTGCTTCATCTGCATGCCACTCCTTACAGTTTCCCTGCATTGCAGTTGTTCCCGGTAAAGCTCCTGTGCTTCCTGCCATTCTTCAAGGCTTCGGTATCGTCCCGCATCCTCCGTGATAAAATCCAGCACTTCCTGCCATTCCGTCAGATCTGTTTTTCCCTCCTGTGCAGCTCTCATCCGCAGGTATCTCTCATAGCCGCACGCCTTACGCAAAAATGCCATTGCAAGCTTCAGTTCCGTATTTTTTACAAATTCCATCTGTCGTATCCATACTCCGACCGCTTTCTGCGCCTTTTGCTGCCCCGCGTCCGGACTTCCCGCAGTCAGATCTTCATAATATTTCTTCAAAACCGGTAAAGATGCTTCGGCACCAAAAGCCTCTCTGGAAATATTCCGATATGGTCTGTTGCTCACCCTCAGGTAATCCGCTCTTGTAGCACACCCCTGCGCGATCCGCAGATAGGACAGAAGATCCTGTGCGATAAAATGGTCGTAAATGTTTCTCCCCTTCTCTTTCATGGAAAAAGGGATCCCCTCCCCGGTAAGTCTCGCCGCCACGCCCTGCATGGCCAGATTTGTCCGGAACAATACAGCACAGGTCTCCCCATTTATCCGATTTTTCAAGCTTTGTACCAGATACCTCATTTGTTCCGAAGCCTCACTGAATTCCCTGATTTTTACCCGATATTCCTTCCGGTATCCGGCGTCAGTCTTATGATCCCCTGCCTGCCGTCTATGCGCCTCGCAAGGCTCCAGATCCTTATGAAAACGGTCTTTATTCTCATCTATCACCGCCAGGGATGCCTCCACGATATCCGGATGACTGCGATAATTCGTCCGAAGAAGGATCTGCTTTGCACCAAATTCCTCTACAAACTGTCTCATGCAGGCTGGTCTGGCTCCGCGGAATCCGTAAATGGCCTGATCATCATCCCCCACTGCAAAAATATTTCTATGTTTTTCCGCCAGAATTTTCACGATACTGTACTGTCTGTAATTGATATCCTGAAATTCATCGATCAGTATATATTCAAACCGGTTCTGCCAGTATGTACGCTGCACCGGATCCCTTTGCAGAAACTCCTCACATTCCTTTAACATATCCTCAAAATCAAGGCCTCCGGTATTTTTTCTCGCCTCCTCATAAGCTTCATAGATCCTGGAAAAATATTGTTTTTCTTCTTCCGGAAGCTTCTTTCTGCTGTTCTCAATATCGCCGGTATTTTTGTAATAACCGATGGCAGCAAGATAGTTCCCGGCAAGCTCCGTTACTTCCGCTGCGGATCTTTTTTTACAGTCTGTTATTTTCTTCAAAATGGGAAGGATAAGATCTCTTTTTTGTCTGTCGTTTAAAATATTGCCTGATGAAATTCTGCCCGACTGGAGCAGGATTTGATAGAAAACAGAATGAAATGTTCCAAAATTGACGGTATGCACTTCCTGTGGAGATATCTGCGCAAAGCGCTGCCTCATGGATAGAGCCGCTTCTCTGGTAAAGGTGATCACCAGAAGCTTCTCCGGGGTGATCCGGCGTTCCCGGATCAGATACAGGATCCTCTGGGTGATGGTAAATGTCTTGCCGGAGCCGGGGCCCGCCAGTAATAACAGCGGTCCCTCTCCGAACGTGACAGCCTCCCGCTGGGAGGCATTTAAGCATGTCAGATCAGACATTTGCCTGTAATAACTCGATTCCTTTGCGGATTCTTGCCAGAGATTCCTCTTTGCCCAGGACTTCCATAATCTCCGTAGCACCGGCAGGTGTCATCTGCTTGCCGGATACGGCGGTACGGATCGGCCACATCACATAGCCGTTCTTACAGCCTTTTTCCTCCACATATTTTACAAGAGTCTGATACAGCCCGTCATTGCTGTAATCCTCCTGTGCCTCCAGGATCGGAAGCAGATCTTTCAATACCTCCAGAGAAGTCTCTGCGGTAGTCTTCATCTTCTTGTGTGTATACATCGCCACGTCATATTCCGGAAGCTCCTCAAAGAAATCTACCAGTCCGGCAATATCCGGGAATACTTCGATTCGGGTCTTTACCATGGCTGCGATCTTCTTCAGATCCAGAGGCTTGCTAATCGCTGCCTTCAGGTAAGGCTCTGCCATCTCATAGAACTTGTCGAAATCCATAGCCTTCAGATATTCACCATTCATCCAACGCAATTTCACGATATCGAAGACTGCCGGGGACTTGCTGATGCGATGGTAATCGAACTCCTTGATCAATTCATCCAGAGAGAAAATCTCGCGGTTATCCTCCGGGCTCCATCCAAGCAGTGCCACATAGTTCACGATGGCTTCGGTAATGAATCCCTGATCGATCAGATCCTCGAAGGAAGCATGTCCGCTTCTCTTGGACAGCTTCTTGTGGTTCTCATCGGTGATCAGCGGCAGATGGATATATACCGGTACCTGCCATCCGAAAGCTTCGTACAGGCGTACATATTTTGGGGAGGAGGACAGATATTCGTTGCCTCGTACCACATGGGTGATATTCATGGTATGGTCATCTACCACGTTTGCAAAGTTATAGGTAGGGTAACCGTCGGATTTGATCAGGATCATATCATCCAGCTGGGAGTTATCTACTGTAATGTCTCCGTATAACTCGTCATGGAAAGTCGTGGTGCCTTCCTTGGGGTTGTTCTGGCGAATGACAAAAGGCTTGCCTGCGGCAAGATTTGCCTCAATCTCTTCTTTGGACAGGGACAGGCAGTGCTTGTCATATACGGTGATCTCCTTACCATCCACAACTTCAGTCTTCAGGGAAGCCAGTCTCTCCTTGTCACAGAAACAGTAATAAGCTTCTCCCTTATCGATCAGTTCCTTGGCATATTTCATATAAATACCGGTTTTCATACGTTCACTCTGCACGTAAGGACCATAACCGCCGTCCTTATCCGGGCCTTCGTCATGTACCAGTCCGGTCTTCTCCAGGGTACGATAGATGATCTCGGTAGCACCTTCCACATAACGTTCCTGATCTGTATCCTCGATGCGGAGCATAAAATCTCCGCCGGCATGCTTTGCAATCAAAAATTCATATAATGCGGACCGCAGATTACCTACATGCATTTTACCGGTAGGGCTGGGTGCGTATCTTGTTCTGATCTTTGTCATTTTCTCCTCATTTCCGCAGGCGATCCGTATCCGTTCTGTACCTTCCGGCCTACGCTTCCCTGCTTATATATTCCTGTTCGCCCTCTCTCAGAAGGCAGAACTACTTCCTTATTCTACCGCCTTTTTTCAAAAACTGCAACAGTTAAGACAAGGTTTTCGGATGGGGCAGATTCCACCGAAAGTGTGCCGCCAGAAACCGGATCGCCATGACCACAAAGGCAGCGATAAATACCGCGGGAAGTCTGCCGATACTGCGGTACAGCCAGACGCAGCAGATACCGCCTACCAGAGAGGCACAGGCATAAATATGCTTTACGAAAATATACGGTTCCTCTCCCGCCATCATGTCACGCATCAGACCGCCGCCCACGCCGGTGAGCATGCCGATAAATACCAGCAAAAAGGTATTGTCCGGATAGCCGTTGTCGATGCCAGACATCACACCCAGGGAAGTAAAAATTCCCAGTCCTACAGAGTCCATGCCTAACATCGCTTTGTCATAAAAGGTTCCCAGTCTGCCGCTCAAAAGATCCTGTTTGATATAAAGCAGTATAAAAATAGCCAGTGCTGTAGCCACCGAGACACCGACATATACCGGTTTCTCCAGTGCCGAAGGTAATTTCCCAAGGATCACGTCTCTGGTCATACCACCACCTACAGCCGTCACCACGCCCAGCACACAGATGCCGAAAATATCCATCCGTTTCCGGATCCCCACCATGGCACCTGATGCTGCAAAAGCGATGGTTCCTAAGATTTCCATGAAAAATATAATACTGTCCTGAATGTTCATAAAATAGTTTCTCCTAAAAGTTCTCCACGCTATTTTATAGTATCTTTCCCGAAATAACAATATGCCATTTGTAACTATTCTGAATAGTTTCTCTAATTTTATCTCTATGCGCGCAACAAAACCGCCACGGTAATGTGACGGTTTCGTTTTCGGGATATATCTGTTCTGTTGCAGTGTTTATTCTTTTTCCAGTTCCACCATTTCCTGATCCACACTTTCATCAGGCACTTTCTTCTCAGCTTCGTTCTTGAACTTGTCCACGGCTCTGGCTGCTACGGGGATGGCGATGTTGGTGCCTGCTCCGGCAATACAGCCTCCGGGGCAGGCCATACCCTCGATCAGGCAGCCGTTCATCTTACCTGCTTTGGCAAGGAGCAGGGCCTTCTTACATTCCGCCAGACTCTCCGCATGTTGGATATTCACAGGTGTACCGGGATAATATTTCTCGATGCAGTCCTTGATAGCATTGGCAACACCGCCTGCCACACCATAACCTCTTCCGGCAGAGGTGGCATCCTTCATCTCGTCCATAGCTTTAATCTCATCCAACAGAATTCCCTTGGCTTCGAACATACCGGTCAGTTCCTCAAAAGTGATAACAAAGTCTACATCGGAACGAACGGTACGTCTGCTGGCTTCCAGCTTCTTGGAAGCGCAGGGGCCAATGAATACTACGGACGCATCCGGATGTTCCTGTTTGATCAGACGGGCTGTTGCAACCATAGGTGTCAATTCATTACTTATCTTATCAATGGTCTCAGGAAACAGATTCTTCGCCATCACAGACCAGGAAGGACAACAGGATGTCAGGGCAAACTGCTGCTTACCGGTAGCAACCTCCTTCACGTAGTGTTCCGCTTCCGCCATACATCCCATGTCAGCGCCCAACGCTGTCTCATAGACATCCGCAAACCCCAATTCCTTCAACGCTGTCTTGAACATCTCAGGTGTCACCTTCGGACCGAACTGTCCGGCAAATGCAGGTGCTACCTGGGCTATGATCTTCCGTCCGGACTGCATGGCACGGATCAACTGGAAGATCTGAGACTTGTCAGCAATCGCTCCAAAGGGACAGCTTACCATACACTGACCACAGGATACACATTTTTCATTGTCGATCACGGCTCTTCCCACATGGTCAGATGTAATAGCTCCAATACCGCAGGCAGCCTTACAGGGACGCTCTTTATGGCAAATAGCATCATAAGGGCAGATCTCACGACATTTTCCGCACTTGATACATTTTTCCTGATCAATGACAGATTTCCCATTCTTCATGGAAATCGCACCCTTGGGGCAGACACTCTGGCAGGGATGTGCCAGGCACCCCATGCAGGAGCTGGTCACCTCATAACGGTTCTCCGGGCAGGCATTACAAGCCGACGGAATGACCTGCATCAGAGGGGGCTCATAATATTTTTCATCAATATTACTCTCTTCCAGTCCCTGTGTCAGATGTCCGGGATGCTCACGGTTCTCCGGGCGTAAACTCATCCCCATGGCCAGACGGATGCGCTCACGGATGATCGCTCTGTCACGATAAACGCTCTCCCAGAACTCCGACTCTTCATAGTCTACGATCTTATAAGGCAGCGCCTCCATATCATCCTTCAGATTTGTGGAATTGTAAGCCAGATTAGCCACTTCCTTAAATACCCTTCTTCTCCGCTGTCTTACCGGAGTATCGATCCCTCTCATGCTGCTCATATCATAATTACCGCCTTTTGATATTTTTTTAACACACTAACCATATTAAACCATATCATATCCATAAATGCAAGAAAAATATCAATAAAAATGGGATCTCACACCGTTTTTACGTGAAAGATCCCATCCTTAGAATTTTCTGTTATTCTTATCTTTTATTACTTCATAACGACTCTCTTGAAGTTCTTCTTACCTCTGCGGACTACCAGGCCCTCTCCATCAAACTGCTCGGGAGCGTAAGTAGTCTTTACATCGGTAACTTTCTCATCTGCTACGACAACACCGCCCTGTTCTACAGCACGTCTTGCTTCACTGCGGGATGCAGACAAACCGGATTTTACCAGAACACCGAGAATATCGATCTTACCATCCACAAAATCAGCCTCTGTCAGCTCGCTGGTAGGCATCTCTGCAGCATTGCCACCGGTAAACAGTGCTCTTGCACTCTCCTGTGCCTTTTTTGCTTCTTCTTCGCCATGTACGAGATTGGTCAGTTCGTATGCCAGAATCTCCTTCGCCTGATTCAGCTGGCTGCCTTCCCATTTGTCCATCTCATCGATCTGCTCTAAGGGCAGGAAGGTCAGCATTCGCAGGCACTTCAGAACATCGGCATCTGCTACGTTTCTCCAGTACTGGTAGAACTCGAAGGGAGTGGTCTTGTTGGGATCCAGCCATACGGCACCCTTCTGGGTCTTACCCATCTTCTTACCCTCGGAATTTAACAGCAGGGTGATGGTCATGGCATAAGCATCCTTACCCAGCTTTCTGCGGATCAGCTCGGTGCCTCCTAACATGTTGCTCCACTGATCATCACCACCGAACTGCATGTTGCAGCCGTATTTCTGGTATAAGGTCAGGAAGTCAAAGCTCTGCATGATCATGTAGTTGAACTCTAAAAAGCTTAAGCCCTTCTCCATTCTCTGCTTGTAGCACTCTGCGGTCAGCATACGGTTAACACTGAAGTGTGCTCCCACATCTCTTAACAGTTCCACATAGTTCAGATTCAGCAGCCAGTCCGCATTATTGACCATCAGTGCCTTACCGTCGCCAAAATCAATAAAACGGCTCATCTGCTTCTTGAAGCAGTCTACGTTATGCTGGATCGTCTCCTTGGTCATCATGGTACGCATGTCACTTCTGCCGGAAGGATCACCAATCATTGCAGTACCACCGCCGATCAGAGCAATCGGCTTGTTGCCTGCCATCTGCATTCTCTTCATCAGGCACAGTGCCATGAAATGTCCCACATGAAGGCTGTCTGCGGTAGGATCAAAGCCGATGTAGAAGGTAGCCTTTCCGTTATTGATCAGTTCCTTGATCTCCTCTTCATCTGTCAGCTGTGCCAGCAGTCCTCTTGCTTTTAATTCGTCAAATACTGTCATTTTCTCTTCTCCTTTTTGGGTTCTTTTTACTCTGTATACCTTTTTTACATTTTGGGGGAATCGGCTCCAAAGGCACTAAAAAAGCCCGCCCCTTTTTCAAAAGGACGAGCTTAATCACTCGTGTTACCACCTAATGTTCCCGCCAGACTCACATCTGACAGCTCAGTAAGTATCTATCAATACTTCGGCCGATATCGGTGCCTGCCGTCCTGATCTACTTGTTCGGGATCCTCTGATAAAATCTACTGATCCTTCTCTTTCCACCGGCTGCTCCGGGATGTATTCCTGCTCTGCTTCTGTGCGCCTCTCACCGACCGGCTGCTCTCTGTCAGAAGTGGAGGAACAGTACTTCTTCCCTTCATCGCATTCTTCTTATCCTATGTTTGCGCTAAACATGACCTTATTATAGCCAGTCTGCGTTTTTCTGTCAACACTTAAAATTTTGCTGCTGGCAGGAGCCGCCTCCGGGTCTATTCTTCCGGCCAGGGCAGATGGGATACTTCCAGCTTCTTATCACGAAGCATCAGTTCCTTCACCGCCTGATCCGCAGACTTGCCGTCAAACAGCACTTCGTTCACCTGTTCAATGATAGGCAGCTGCACATCGTATTTTTTCGAAAGCTCCATGGCAGCCTTGGCGGAATACACGCCCTCTACCACCATCTGTACTTCCTTCATGGCTTCCTCGTAGGTCTTTCCCTGTCCGATGAGGATACCGGCACGACGGTTACGGGAATGCATGCTGGCGCAGGTCACGATCAGATCTCCGATACCGGTCAGACCGCAGAAGGTCTCAAAATTACCACCCATGGCAGTACCAAGTCTTGCGATTTCGGTAATGCCTCTGGTGATCAGCGCAGCCTTCGTATTATCTCCGTAGCCCAGTCCGTCTGCGATACCGGCAGCCAGTGCCACTACATTTTTCAGTGCACCGCCCAGCTCAATTCCCAGTACATCGGGGCTGGTATAGACACGGAACACTTCGTTCATGAACAGATTCTGCACATATTCCGCGCAGCTTTTGCTCTTAGAACCCGCTACGATCGTTGTAGGAATCCCGCGGCTGACTTCCTCCGCGTGGGTCGGTCCGGACAGTACCGCTACCTGTGCCTGCGGAATCTCATCTTCGATGATCTGCGCCTGGGTCATCAGGGTATGCTCCTCGATTCCCTTGGAGACACTGACAATTTTCTGTCCCTGTGCCACCAGCGGGCTGATGCGGTGTGCTGTGCTTCTGGTATAAGAGCTTGCCACTGCCATGACCAACAGGTCCTTGCCCTCGATGGCCTGTTTATCATCCGTCGTAAAGATCATATCCTCCGGAAGCTTTACTCCCGGCAGCATCTTATGCTCGTGATTCTCCTGAAGCATCTGAATCTCTGCGGGAACCGCAGACCATACCGTCACCTCATGTCCGTTTTTATGTAATACCACTGACAGGCCGATGCCCCAGCTTCCGCCACCCAATATACATACTTTTGCCATAGCTTATTTGTCCTCCCCTGAGATTTCTGTCTGCGCTTCGGCTGATTTCTTATTCTTGAACAGATAAGTCTTCCTCTCGTTCCCGTGGATCAGACGCACGATATTCTGTCTGTGTTTCCAGTATGCCATGACTGTTAAAAATGCGGTGATGGCGTACATTTCATATAGCTGTGACTGCGGCATGGTGCCGAACAGCCCCGTCTGTCCGCAGACCACCATCTGGATCATAAATCCTGCATATACCAATAATGATCCCAGAGACACATAATGGGTGGTCAGGAAGGTTCCGAAGAACAATACCACGCCCATCACGATAAAATAAGGATGGAACGACAGGATCAGTCCTGCTGTGGCAGCGATTCCTTTTCCTCCCTTGAATCCCATGTAAAACGGGAAGTTATGTCCGATGATGGCTCCTGCACCGGTGTACAGGCACAGCAGATAAATATTCTCCGGATGTCCGGTAGTGAACAATGCCTTGGTGATGCATACGGCAACGATACACTTTAAGCAGTCTCCCGCCAGTACGATCAGTCCTGCCTTGGTTCCCAGCACTCTCAGAGCATTGGTGGTACCGGCATTGCCACTTCCGTACTTACGGATATCGATTCCCTTTGCCTTTCCGTAAAAGTATGCGGTCTGAAACAGGCCGAACACATAACCGATGAGTAAACAGATAACACGTTCCATTATTGATCTTTTTCCTTTCGTTCTCTGATGATAAACCGGAGGGGCGTCCCCTTGAAACCAAAGGTCTCCCGGATCTGATTCTCAATATATCTGGTATAGGAGAAATGCATCAGCTCCTTATCATTTACGAAAATAACAAAGGTAGGGGGTTTTACCGCCACCTGAGTAATGTAGTACAGACGAAGTCTCTTACCCTTGTCGGAAGGTGGCTGCTGCATGGCCACGGCCTCTGCCATGATCTCATTCAGCACACCGGTAGCCACACGCATGGCGTGATTCTCACTGACGATATCGATAGTCTCGAACAGCTTGGGCAGTCTCTGTCCTGTTTTCGCAGAGACGAACAGAAGCTCTGCATAGGGCATGAAGGATAAGGTATTACGCACCTTTTCGGTAAATTTATAAATGGTCTTGTCATCCTTTTCGATAGCATCCCATTTGTTCACCACGATGATCGTAGCCTTTCCTCTCTCATGGGCGATTCCGGCGATCTTCGCATCCTGCTCCGTAACACCTTCCTCTGCATCGATCATCAGTACCACCACCTCGGCACGCTCTACGGCACTGACGGTACGGACGATCATATAACGCTCCAGTTCTTCCTTGATCTTGTTCTTCCGGCGAAGACCGGCAGTATCAATGAAGACATATTCTTTGCCGTTATAAGTGATCTCGGTATCCACCGCATCTCTGGTGGTACCCGCGATATCAGAAACGATCAGACGGTTCTCACCCAGCAGTTTGTTGATCAGGGAAGACTTGCCGACATTGGGCTTTCCGACGATGGCCACACGGGTGCGGTCATCCTCTTCTTCCTCTGCCTGTTCCTTATCAAAATATTCCGTTACGGCCTCCAGCATGTCACCGATTCCCAGACGATTCACCGCAGAGATCGGATGGGGATCGCCAATACCCAGATTGTAGAATTCGTAGACATCCGCCATATACTTCTGGAAGCTGTCCACCTTATTGACCACCAGTACCACGGGCTTGTGGGAACGGCGCAGCATGTCTGCCACCTTGGAATCCGCATCCACCAGTCCCTGCTTTACATCCACCAGGAAAATGATCACGTCTGCAGTCTCCATAGCGATCTCTGCCTGTTCCCGCATCTGGGACAGGATCACGTCCTTGCTGTCCGGCTCGATACCTCCGGTGTCGATCAGGGTAAATGTCATATCCAGCCAGTGGATATCCGCATAGATACGGTCTCTGGTAATACCGGGTGTATCTTTCACAATAGATATATTTTCGCCAGCCAGTGCATTGAACAGGGTGGACTTACCGACATTCGGGCGTCCCACCACCGCAACGATGGGCTTGGTTTTTCTCTTTGCCATAATTTCCTCCGTTTCTTATTTACCATCTTAAAATCTATTCAGATGCATCTTCTCCAAGCAGGGCATCCACAAGATCATATCCGCTTGATTTTACAATATTCACGGGCACTTGTAAAGCCCCCTCCACGTCTGCCAGCGTATAATCATCCAGGAACAGATCCGCTCCGCTTCTGAGTACATTCCGGGGAAGATACAATGCTTCTCCCAGATTTTTGTCCTTTAACTGCTTTACGATATCCTGTCCCGTCAGAAGTCCGGACACCGTGATCAGCTCTCCGAAAAATTCATTGATGACCTCATAGACATGTATCTGCAGGCCGGGGTATTCCGACATCATTTCTTCCGACATCTTCTTTAAATAAGGAAACGCCAGTCTTCCCGTAGCCAGAGAGATCTCTCTGGTGCCTTCCCAGGATGGCTTTTTTCCCGCTTCCTTTTCTGCGGTACGCCTCTTCAGTCCGTCGTGGAATTCATCCAATAGCAGGCGGATCATTCCAACACCGTTCTCCAACTGCAGATATCCGTCGTAACGTTCCTCTTCCGGCACCTCTCTGCCCGCCAGAATGTACCATTCATCACTGGCCTGGATAAAGTGTGTCCCATATTTTTCCATGCAGATCTTCTGGTATTTCTCGATCAGATCAATGATCTCACCAGCATCCTGCGCATTAAACGGCTCTAACGGATATAATCCCTCCCGGTACCTGGATAATCCTACCGGCACCACCGAGACACTTTCCACATTTGGCAGATATTCCATCAGCTTCCGGATGCTGTATTCCAGTTCCTTGCCATCGTTTACACCCTTGCAGAGTACGATCTGTCCGTTCATCCGGATTCCGGCTTCATTCAGGATATCCACCTTTTTCAGTGCCTCCCCGGCGAAACGGTTATTCAGCATCTTACAACGCAGATCCGGGTTCATGGTCTGGAAGGAAATATTGATGGGCGACAGATGATATCTGCAGATTCTGTCGATATCATGGTCTGACATATTTGTCAGTGTCACATAATTTCCTTGCAAAAAAGACAGACGGGAATCGTCATCCTTAAAATACAGGGTATCCCGCATGCCCTTCGGCATCTGATCGATAAAGCAGAAAATGCATTTGTTATGGCAATGACGGTATTCGTCCATCAGACCGTTCTCAAATTCGATGCCCATATCCTCATCAAATTCCTTGTCGATCTCTAAGAGCCACTGCTCTCCGTCCGGCTTCTCTACCAGCATCTCAATATAAGTATCCTGTGTCAGAAACTGATAATCAAAAATGTCTTCGATCTCTGTATTATCTATGGCCAGTACTTTATCTCCGGGAGCGATCTCCAGTTCCTCCGCGATGCTTCCCGGCTTTACTGTTTTTACAATATGTTCTTTTTTCTTCATTCTAATTCACCTAACCATCTTTCTCCTATCCATTGTACAAGAAATTCCTTGACGTGTCACTAGCATAATGTTATAAATTAATTGTTATATTCAGAATAGTTCCGCAAAATTAAGCATCGAAGATGCGCTTTTGCGAAGGAAGATCTGCATATTTTTACGAACAATAAAGCTCGTCCAGGAGGGACATCATGCCTAATTTACACGAACTGGAAAATGCCATGCCCGTGGCTCCTTTGAAGATCATCGCTCTGCCTTCCGCAGAAAAAATGGGACGCCGCATCAATGACTACATGGTAGAATTCCGTAAGAGTATCCATAATGACAAAGTGAAAAACGATCCTGCCTTTCACGGCTATATCGAGAGCAACTATCTCGTAGACGTGGATGTGCCCCGTTTCGGAAGCGGTGAAGCCAAAGCGCAGATCAGCGAGACCATCCGCGGTAAGGATCTGTTCATTCTCACCGATGTATGCAATCATAGTATTACTTACAACATGAACGGCTATACCAACCACATGTCTCCTGATGACCACTACCAGGATCTGAAGCGTGTCATCGCCGCCTGCAACGGCAAGGCCAGACGTATCAACGTCATCATGCCTTTCCTCTATGAAGGCAGACAGCATCGCCGCAGCGGCAGAGAATCCCTGGACTGTGCTTATGCACTGGAAGAGTTACGGGATATGGGAATTGATAACTTTATCACTTTTGATGCCCATGATCCCAGAGTACAGAACTCCACTCCGCTGAATGGATTTGATAATTTTACCACCCCTTACCAGTTCATCAAGTCCTTGTTAAATTCCGAGGACGATATGATCGTGGACAAGGATCATCTGTTAGTCATCAGCCCGGATGAAGGAGCTCTGGATCGTGCCATTTATTTTGCCAGCGTTCTGGGTGTCGATACTGGTATGTTCTACAAGAGACGTGACTATTCCACCATCGTCAACGGCAAGAACCCTATCGTTGCTCACGAATTCTTAGGTGACAATATTGAAGGTAAGGATATCATCATCATCGATGACATGATCTCCTCCGGTGGAAGTATGCTGGATACTGCAAAACAGTTAAAGGCCATGAAAGCCAGATGCGTATATATCTGCTGTACTTTCGGCTTGTTCACCGACGGTCTGAAGAATTTCGACGCTGCTTACGAGCATGGTGATTTCGATAAGGTCATTACTACGAACCTTACCTATCTGCCGCCTGAGATCTACACCAGACCTTATTTCGTGGAAGCCGATATGAGCAAGTTCATTGCTTCCCTGATCGACTTTATGAACCATGACGCTTCTCTGTCCAATGTCATGGCTACCACCGAAAAGATCCACGGTATTGTAGAAGCCTACAACAATCGTACGGAAATGAGCGAATTTCATTTTTAATTTCCAACAGATCTGACAACGCATAAAAAAACGCAGAAGCCGTTATGGTTTCTGCGTTTTTCAGTTATATTGCTTATTTCAGTATTTCTTATTTCGCCATTTCTAAACCTCTTTCGACACGGTCTCCTTCAGCTGCTCAGTGGCGGGTTCTTCCGGCTTATGGTATTCCGGGAAATCCAATATAATCTTAAACAGATCTCCATCCAGCTGAATCTGGAATTCTCCGTGCTGTGCCTTGGTCAGATTTTTCGCAATATACAGACCCAGACCACTTCCCTCGGTAGTACGGGAAGCATCTCCCCGGATAAATCTCTCTGACAGTTCCTCACCCTTGAGATTCATGGGCCGGTCGGAAATATTTTTCAGAGAAGCGATGACTCTTCCGTCCTTTACCTGCATCTCCAGATAGACTCTGGTTCCCTCCAGGGCATACTTGCAGATATTCTGAAACAGATTTTCAATGATTCTCCACATCCTGCGGCTGTCGGCATAGATCATGCCGGCCACATCATTTCCGTCAAAGATCACCTGCAGCTTTTTCTCTTCCATTCTGTCGGAGAATTCTCCCACTGCCTGATTCAGCAGTTCCGTCAGGTTCAACTGTTCCAGATTCAGCACAATGTTACCGGAGGAGATTTTCGAAGCCTCCACCAGATCATCCGTCAACTGTTTCAGTCTCTGGGATTTGCTGTCCAGCACCTCAATATAGCTTCTGGCCGGTTCTTCCGTGATCTTTAGGCGTTTCAACAGATCCACATAATTGATAATGGAAGTCAGCGGTGTCTTAATATCATGGGAGACATTGGTGATCAGATCCGATTTCATCTGCTCATCCTTCATGCTGGTGCTTACCGCCTTGCGGATACCCTCTCCGATGTTATTGACTGCATCCGCCATCTCACGGTTGTCCCCATGAAGAGATTCCACATCCAGCTTATAATCCACTTCTCCATCACGGATCCTGCGGATTCCTTCCACGATATCGATCTGCTCCGCTTTTTGCTTGAACCTTAGTACCCCCACAATGCCGTCCAACACAATAGCCCCCAGTGCCGGAAGCACCCACAGAGCGCTTTTTCCCCGTAGCAGATAAGCTCCGAAAATTCCTGCCAGATTCACCAGTAGAAACAGATTATACGGGATCAGTGAGCTGATGGCGGAATTTCTGTGGGAAACCACAAAATGTACCGCCTTACCGAAGCTTGTGACGATCCAGTGCAGGAAACTGTCACTCCACATATTGTGGGATTTGATCCTGCGGATCAGGCTGTACCAGAAAACATTGATTCCCATGCTTACGCAGAAGCCATACAGCGCAAAGACACCGTAGGCTGTCAGCCGTGTGATCTCCCGCCCCTGGATCTCGGAATGGCTGAGATATACCTTATTGGCCACATTCATCAGATAATCGTATCCGATTCTTCCGCCATAGATAAATCCCACCAGCAAAAGCGCCATGAACTCGATCCAGACATGATCGATACCGTTCAGGTACAGAACCGGCTCATCCTCCTCATCGTAAGCCACGCCGGCCGTTACGGTAAGATAAATACCCACCAGCAGCCACAATACTGCCAGCAGGATCCCTCCGCCGATCAGATACCAGATATTCGGAACGATTCTCTGGAACACCACATTGGCATTGTAAAAGGAATCTCCCTCCACCGGATAATTGGTATCCACTGCGATCCAGATATGAGTCATATCCGGATGCACATAACCATACTCTTTCAGATACTGATAGATCTGGCCCTCAGTCATTCCTGTGTTGCCGGTAAATTCCAGACTGTCCGGATAATAGATCAGATACCGTCTGTACTCCGAAAAATAATCCGTAATATCATTATCGGAACTGTTCTCAAACTCCGATACATTCGTATAGGTTCTGCTAACTCCATCTGTTGTCATCATACGGACCACATATTTCAGATTGCCCGCATCTTCTTTATACAGATCATTACAGTTCTGATACTGCTCATAGTTGGCTGACAACGTCTGGATCGTCATCTCCAGATTGCTCTGCAGCGCAATATATTCGATCCAGTTGTCCGCACAGGCTGTCAGCTGCTTCTCTCCGTCTACGGTGGCATAACGGTTCACCAGCATCGGGAAATATACCGTCAGCGTACCATCGTCTTCTCTGGATACCCGGATATCCTGTACACTCTCTTTCACAATGTATGTGAAAGCCAGGTCTTCCAGCCGATCGGTTCTCTGGCTCTCCGGAATTGCCTCGATTGCCTGTGCGACTGCTTCCTTCTGCTCCTCCGTCTGCTCTCCGCCTGCCACGAACACCAGCTGTCCGTCCGCATCCACGCGGAAGTTCGACTCCAGGTCTATCGGTCCGAAATAATTCACGAAGTCCGACATACTCATAATACGATCTGTATATTCCGCACCGTATTTTCCCCATTTGATCAGATCTTCCAACTCATAAACTGCTGTTACAGGGCAATCTGCACCGCCGGTTTTCCCTGAAGCAAATTCCGTGATATCAACATGCTTATGCGGATCAAAGCTTCCATTGGTTTCCATCTGTCCTTTGATCACCATAAGCTGGATAATATCCGATACCGAGCTCTGGAACAGATCATGGAAAATCACGGAATCTTCAAATTGCGTTTCCGCATCCAGAGGGGATAATTCATATACTTTTGTGCCATCCGCTGTGTCTACCGCCAGATAGGAATTGAACAAAACCGCCGCGATTGCCACCAGCAAAAGCAAAGCCGCCGTCTGCTGCACCAGTCCCAGCATCAGCCGTTTCAATGTAGGTCGTCTCATGCCTGCTCCTTGTCGATCTTATAGCCTACTCCCCATACCACTTTCAGATACCGGGGTTCCTTGGGATTGATCTCGATTTTTTCACGGATATGCCGGATGTGTACCGCCACGGTATTGTCCGCTCCGATGGCATCCTCATTCCAGATGCTTTCATAGATCTGATTGATGGAAAATACCCTGCCCTGGTTCTTCATCAAAAGTAATAAAATATTATATTCGATAGGTGTCATTTTTACCGGTTCATCGTCCACTGTCACCTGTTTGATATCATCATTGAGGATCAGTCCACCCACCTGATAGATTGCTTTGTTCTCACCGGTCAGGCTCCCCAGGGAGGTATATCTGCGCAAGTTGGATTTGACTCTCGCCACTAGTTCCAACGGATTAAAAGGCTTGCAGATATAATCATCCGCACCGATATTCAGCCCCAGGATCTTGTCCGTGTCTTCCGATTTGGCCGACAGGATAATAATGGGAATGCTGCTGTATTCCCGGATCTTCAATGTAGCCCGTATGCCATCCAGCCGGGGCATCATGATATCCATGATCAACAGATGGATATCCTCCTTGTCCAGGATCTGAATTGCCTGTTCCCCATCATACGCTTTATATATTTTATAGCCATCCTGACTCAGATAGATCTCGATGGCATCCACGATCTCTCTGTCATCATCACATACAAGAATATTTGCCATACTTCCCTCATTTCTCCGTTACTTCCCGGTTCCCCATCATTTTCGTTATTTCTATTTAAACATAATATTTTTAAATATTTTCGTGTTTTTTCTTAAATTTTCTTAATTCCCGTCAGGCACTCAGGAACTCAGGACTCCTTCAGCATTAAAAATGCCGCCAGATTTCCCCTCTGTCCGTGACTTGCCCGGTGGGAAAACAGATACTCCGGATTGTGGCAGGGACAGACGTTCGTTACCGCCATATGTTCCGGCGGGATCCCCACCCTTAACAGAATGCTCTGATTGGCTTTCCACAGATCAAGCTGATATTTACCCGGTGCTTTGCCCGGCTGCAGCACATCCTCCGGAAAGCCTTCCCGGAACTGTTCCGCCACT
>NZ_JAOQJO010000013.1:134816-140898 GCF_025567015.1 Waltera acetigignens
CAATCCACACAGATGGACGGTCCGATGGCCGCCACCAGCTCCTCCGGGCGGCTGTTAAAATGTTCCTGCATATATCGTACCATACAAGCTCCCATTCCCGCTACCGTTCCTCTCCAGCCGGAATGCGCCAGTCCGATGGCCCTGTGTACCGGATCCACGAAATACAGAGGAACACAGTCTGCATAAAAAGTCACCAGTGCGATTCCGGGGATATCCGTAGCCAGACCGTCTATATCGTCATAGACCGATGGTCTGGTGATCCCATTTCCGGCATCTGCTTTCGTCACCAGATGAATATTCGTGGTATGGGTCTGTTTCGATGCCACCATATGTTCCGGGTCTGTTCCCAGTACTTCACCAATCCGTCTGTAATTCTCTCTGACACATTCCAGGTCATCTCCTCTGGAAAAACTCAGGTTCATAGTGGAATAGATTCCGTTGCTGACACCACCGGTCCTTGTGGTAAACAGATGTTCCACCACACCGGTCTCTTCCAGCTTCGGGAATACCAGATACTCCAGTTCCCCTTTTTGTCTCTGCTGTATACTGTCTGTGTCTCTGCTGTCTGTTCTGCTCAATGGATACATGTTTCTAACTCCTTGCACTATAATGATGCGGAAAAGCATTTGGAATCCAGTGAAGTGCCTCCCCCTGGATTGCCACCACATCATAGCGCACCCAGGTATCCTCCCCATAATGATGCAGATAACGGTAATAATCCGCAACTCTGCAAATGGTTCTCTGTTTCGCCGTTGTCACGGCCTCCGCCGCATTTCCCTTTTCATCACCGGAACGGTATTTCACTTCCACAAACACAAGATATTTTCCGTCTCTGCCGATAATGTCGATCTCACCGTTCCTGCCTCTGCGGAAATTCCGTTCCAGGATACGCATTCCCTGTTTCTCCAGATAGTCCGCAGCCATCTGCTCATATACATTCCCCGTCTGTCTGGTATTCAACCCTTATGTTTTCCCCCGTTTGCCACACTTTCCTTTACCATGCGGTGATCCACAGCATCCACAAATACCAGAATCTCCGCCACCACTTCATACAACTCCGGCGGGATCATCTCGCCGATGTCCAGCCGGGACAGTGTATCCGCCAGCTTGTCATCCCGATGGATCGGCACACTGCTCTCCTGGGCCTTCTCTATGATCTTCTCCGCCAGAATTCCCTTGCCGCTGGCTATGACTCTGGGTGCCTCATCCGAGGGATCGTATTCCAGTGCTACGGCCTGTTTTACTTTCTTTTTCTCGTCATTCATTCTGTTTCCTCTATGGCCTTCTTAACATACATGGTTTCAGCCGCACAAAACATATACGTTTTCTCCGTGCTGCGCACTCTCGAAATCGTAACAATCATTCGTATTCCGGACTATCGTCCTGCATACTCATGTTTGTCCGCTCCTCTCATAGGAAACATCCGCTGCCTGCTAGCAGTCACGTCTGTTTCCTATGGATGAGCTATGTTCTCACATCAAAGGCATATTGTGCTACCGGAACACTTCCTTCTGTCTTAAGAAGCGGTGCCATGGCCTGCGCCGTCTGCTGTAATTCGGTACGCAGTGTTGTCTCACATTTACAGTCATAGCCTCTTTTTTGCAGCCGCTCTGTCAACACATCCATATTAGCCTCCAGATAATCCAGAATTGTGTCATTCTGTACATAAAATTTTGTGCTGACTTTGGTATCTTTCAGAGTCACATACACATCAAGCGGTCCCAGATGTTCCATATCCAGATGTAGCAGTGCGCTGACCTGTCCGTCTTTTCTGGCAAGATTTTTCTTGTTGGTATATACGAACAGTTCTCCCGTCTTGTGCTCTCCCTGCCGTAGATGCAGCGGCAGCTGGATATAGGCATAGGTCTGGTTGATCTGTTGCAGGAAATCCACGTTCTGGCTTAAATTCGTCACGTTCTGATAAGCACTTGAACCACGCTGTCCGTTTTCTTCCAAAAGATTACTCAACCCCTTCAACTGTTTTCCCAGCTTCTGGTAAAGTTCCTCCACCTTCTCCGGAGATTCCACATCCTCTGGTTTTATGCTCCACCGATCCGCCAGGAGTTTTGCCGGAAGCTCTGCCACTTTGGAATTATGGAGAATACTGCGCAGCAAGGGAATATCTTTCGTCTCCAGCCCCTGCTTTAACAGTTTCTGCAGATTCTGCAGCTGTGGTGCCTCCTGTGTTTTTTCTGCACCGGGATTTTCTTTTATCGTCTGACCGTTGCCCGATGCCGTCTCCGTCGGTTCCTCTATGATGGTCTTCTGCCCCGGCACAGCTTCCGGTGCTGTTGCCGAAGGCTGTACTGGCATCTGTTCTGCCTCTTCCGAGGTCACTGTCACATCCACGCCAGGCTCCGGCAGAGGTCCCTCGGTCTGTTGTTGTCCTGTTACCGTCTCTCCGGCCGCATCTTCGAAAGCCAACAGTTCCAGAACCTCACTGTAGATTGTGGCGGCCTGCTCTATGTCTCCGCTCTCTACCAGCCCCTGCAGCATATTTGTCAGACTTTCTCCGGTCTCTGCGATTCCTGCTGTCAGCTGATGTGTCAGATTGCGATAGGATGCCATCTGTGTGATATTTTCCTCCGTCACCGGAAGTTCCACTCTGTGAAGATTCACGAGATCCAGAATCTCCGCATCCGGGAACGCATTACTTTCATGCCAGATCTGCTGCAACGTATTCTTATCAATAGGAAGCCCCGCATCCATCAGTTGTTTTGTCATGGCTACCGTATTCTCGTTCACCGGCAGCGATGCCATATCCAACGCTTTCAGTACGGTTCCTTCTGTTGCCATATTGGTAAAAAGAGGACTCAGATTCAGTGTCTGCCCGTTATTTTTTACCTGAAAGGTAATGTTCTGCCCCAGTTCCAGACGGATATCCGCATCCACTTTTGCATCCACCAGGACATCCTGCAGCAGACGGATCTGCGCATTATTGCCCTCCCTGGAGACCACCTCTCCTCTGAGGGTCTGCCCGGGAACCAGTGCACGGATCTGCCGGTTTACCTGTTCGGTATTCGCATTATTTGGAGTCTGTACTCTGCTGTTATCCGCTATTTTATCCTGTGAGAACCATCCTGTCAGCTTCATATTTTCTCTCCCGGCACGCTAAAATGCCTTAAAATCCGAAATTTTTGATAAAGCTGTGTCTGTGGATCGGAGTCGGTCCATACTCCTTCAGTGCCGCAATATGTGCCGCACTGCCGTACCCTTTGTTGGATGCAAAATCATACTCCGGAAACACATCGGCATACTGCTCCATCAGACGGTCCCTGGTCACCTTGGCCACAATACTGGCCGCACCGATAGAAATGCTCTTGGCATCGCCCTTGATGATCGGCACCTGTCGGATCTCCACTCCGGGAATCGTCACAGCATCGTTCAACAACAGATCCGGTGCCGGATCCAGTTTGCCGACAGCCTCCCGCATGGCCTCATAGGTTGCCTGTAAAATATTGATCTCATCGATCCGCTCCGGAGAAGCATAGCCCACTGCCCAGGCCACCGCTTCCTTCGTGATCACATCGTACAGCTCTTCTCTCTTTTTTTCGGATAACTGCTTGGAATCATTAATGTATAAAATATCACAATCCTTCGGCAGAATGACAGCACCTGCCACTACCGGTCCCGCCAGAGGACCTCTTCCCACTTCGTCAATTCCGCAGATATAGGTATATTGTGCGTATTCTTTCTCGTATTTTTTCAGATTCTCGATCCGCTGACGTTCCTTTTCCAGAGCATCTATCTTTTTCAGTGCGCCAGACACCAGCTTCTGCACACCGCTTCTGGGATCATTCTCATATTCTGCTATAAATTCAGGCAGCTTTTCCATTGAAGCTGCCTGTAATATTTCCTTGATCTTTGCTGCACTTTCCATTTGTTTATCCCCATTTATGGTTATTGATGTTGTAATACACCGAAATCAGAAACCGGCCAGATCCGGAGCCAGGCTTTTCCGATGATATTTTCTCTTGTTATGTTACCCACCATATCCGTACGACTGTCGCTGGAATTGTTGCGGTTGTCTCCCATGACAAAATATTCATCATCCCCCAGTTCAATGGGTTCCGCCGCCCGGCCGATGGTCTCCGGTTTTATGACTTCCATGCCGTAGTTCTCTTCCAGCTTTTCCCCGTTGATGTAGATACTGCCATCATCCATGATCTGTACCGTCTCTCCCGGCAGTCCGATGATACGCTTGATATAATAGGTGTTGTCCTGGAATTGAAACGGGAAGACAATGATGTCAAAGCGTTCCGGATCATGAAAACGATAGCTTAACTTATCCACGATCAGATTATCCCCGTTGTGCAGGGTATTCTCCATGGAGGCTCCCTCCACTTCCGTACGCTGTCCTACAAAGGTGATCACCAGCCATACCGCTCCCAGTACACAGAGCAGGTAGATCGCTGTGTTTAATAATTCTCTCATGATTCTGTTCATCTGTCTATATCCTCTCCAGTGTTATTCGTCCCAGCTTGCCGCTCCGGAAATCATCGATCAGGATGCCGGCGGCTTTCCCCAGATCCAGTTGTTCTCCCTTTGCATAGCATTTGCGGCTCTCTGCCACTGCTTCCAGTATCTCTATGGGCTTGCCCGCAGGATCTGCCTCGTAGCGTTCCTGCAAAGCCTTCGGATAAAGCTCTTTGATGGCTCCGATCAGATCACAGGCCAGTTCATCTGGAATTAGGATCTCATCGTTCATGGATCCGATAAATGCCAGACGCATTCCTACCTGCTGGTCCTCGAATTTGGGCCACAGGATACCGGGGGTATCCAGAAGTTCCAGTCCTTTATTCAGACGGATCCACTGTTTTCCCTTGGTCACACCGGGTTTATTTCCCGTCTTGGCGCAGGCTTTTCCCGCGAAGGAATTGATAAAAGTGGATTTCCCCACATTTGGGATTCCCACTACCATAGCACGTACCGGTCGATTTACGATGCCTCGCTTTCTGTCACGTTCAATCTTCTCCTTGCAGACTTCCTGTACCAGCCCCTGGATCGACTTGATTCCCATACCGGTACGGGAATTGATTTCCAGTACACCCATTCCCTGATTTGAAAAATACTCGACCCATTTCTTATTCCACACCGGATCTGCCAGATCTGATTTATTCAACAAAATGATACGGGATTTACCTTTTCCCAGTTCATCGATATCCGGATTCCTGCTGCTGATGGGGATTCTGGCATCTACAAGTTCAATCACCAGATCGATCAGCTTGATATTTTCCTGCATCATACGCCTTGCTTTGGTCATATGACCGGGATACCACTGATAATTCATTTTTCTATTCTCCTACCATACTTTCTATTTGATAAAGCCGATGCCATCCGTCCCGGATTTTAAGTGGAACCAGGCTTTGCCGATCATATCGCCCTCCTCCACCGGTCCGATATTGGCGGATCTGCTGTCTTCGCTGTTATTCGGGTTGTCCCCGATGCAGAAATACTCCTTGTTCCCAAGGATAATCTCGTTTTCCGCTATACCCGCATCCAGGATCCGTTCCGTCACCCATTTGCTTTCCTGCCCGTTGACATACAGAGTTCCGTCCGCGATCCTTACCTTGTCTCCCGGCCCTGCCACAACACGCTTGACATAATAATGGGAATTTTCATTGCCATTCGGCAGAAATGCTACTACGTCTCCCGCCTTCGGAGAAGATAAAACATACAGAAAACGGTCAATAAATATCTGCTGTCCATTCTCCAGTGTCGGTTCCATGGACATGCCCACAACTCTGGTGGACTTTCCCAGAAAGATAACCACCACTGCAGCCAGAAAGACTGACAGTGCAATGCCGAAGATCCAGCTGAAAATTTCCCTGAGCAGTTCCTGACTGATCTTTTTCTTTTTTTTATAAAAACTTAGTCCCTTATTTCTCAATGTTCTGTCCTATCTCGCATAGTGTTTACAAGTCTCAGTGTACCATATCCGTATTCCTTTTTCAAATAAATATAAAAGGCAGCTGTCAGAAACAGCTGCCCCAGACTGTAGACAAAGCTCCTTCCTGTGAGGGAGCTTTTCTTGTGTCATGACTGCAAAAATTATGTACTTACAAGCATATAAGAAGTAGTG